>JAGBDQ010000332.1 GCA_017937415.1 Oscillospiraceae bacterium | reverse complement strand
TGAGGCTATGTGAGAGGGAAACCTCTCATTTTTTGTTTTAAAACAACAGAAAAATACAAAAAATGTCCGAAAACTCGCACTAAAAACGAGTTTTCGGACAAATTGTGGCGGAGATGGAGGGATTCGAACCCCCGGGCGGTGTTACCCGCCAACTGATTTCGAGTCAGCCTCGTTACGACCACTTCGATACATCTCCCTGTGCCCTGTCATTATACCCAAAGTTTTGGGAAAAATCAAGATAGAGAACCCAATTGTTCATATATAATTTGCAAAATAAATTATATAAATTCATTGACAAAAGATGCGCCGAAGCGTATAGTATTCTCAGAAATAAAGTTTGGATGGTGACCTTATGAAAAAAACATTATATAGTCTCGTGCTGAACGATGAAGTGGTGCGGGAGGTTGATGCCCTGGCCCACCGCATGGGCACCAACCGCTCCAACCTGATCAACCAGATTCTGGCCGAATATGTGAATTATACCACCCCGGAGCAGCGGATCAACGAGGTGCTCTCCGCCATAGAGCAGCTGATGGCGCCCTCACGAGAGCTGGTGCCCTTCTTCTCTCCCAATTCCTACAGCATGTCCCTGAAAAGCTCCCTGGAATATAAGTACCGGCCCACGGTGAAATACGAGGTGGAGCTGTACCGGGGCGCGGGGGAGAGTATCGGCGAGCTGACGGTACTGTTCCGCACCCAGTCCATGGCCCTGATCCAGGGCATGACCGAATTCTTCCGTCTCTGGAAGCAGATCGAGGACGCCCATCTCCAGCCTTTCACCGGGGCGAAGATCGACTATGCCCTCTACGAGGGCAAGTTTATCCGCAGCATCGCCGCGCCGGATAAGGACTGCACCACCCAGGAGCTGGCCTCCGCCCTGTCCGACTACATCACTCTCTTTGACAAGCTGCTGAAAGGCTGTCTGGCCGGGCGGTACAGTCCCCACGAAATCGAAGGAGCCTACTGCTCCTATCTCAATAACGCCCCGATCCATATCTGACCGACGGCGGGAAAGGACATTATGAACGCTGAAAAATATACCCAGAAAACCCTGGAAGCCATCCAGACTGCCCAGTCCATGGCCCAGGAGAACCATAACAACTACCTGATGCCGGAGCACCTGCTCTACGCCCTGATCGACCAGGACGGCGGCCTGATCCCCTCCCTGCTGGGCCGCATGGGCGTGGACTGCAACGCCACCCTCTCCGAGCTGGACACTGCCATTGCCGCCCTGCCCAGGGTGGGCGGGGATGCCCAGGTCTACCTGTCCCAGGAGGCGGGCCGGGTCATCAACGCCGCCGAGAAGGCGGCCAAGTCCATGGGGGATGAATACCTCTCCGTGGAGCACCTGATGATCGGCATGTTCGCTGCCGCTACCCCCGCCATCAAGCGCATCTTTGCCGACCACGGCATCACCAAATCCGCCTTCACTGCCGAGCTGAGCAAGGTAAAGACCGCCCCCGTCACCGGGGATAACCCGGAGGACACCTATGATGCCCTGGCCAAATACGGCACCGATCTGGTAAAGCGGGCCCGGGAGAACGAGCTGGACCCGGTCATCGGCCGGGACACGGAGATACGGAACGTGATCCGCATCCTCTCCCGCAAGACCAAGAATAACCCGGTGCTCATCGGCGAGCCCGGCGTGGGCAAAACCGCCATCGCCGAGGGCCTGGCCCAGCGAATCGTCCGGGGGGACGTGCCGGAGGGCTTGAAGGATAAGACCATCTTCTCCCTGGACATGGGCGCCCTGATCGCCGGCGCCAAGTACCGGGGTGAG
>JAGBDQ010000331.1 GCA_017937415.1 Oscillospiraceae bacterium | reverse complement strand
CTGTGTCAGGCCCTTGTCCCCCACCAGCTCGGTTACATAGTCCTGAATGCCGTTTTCATAGAGGAAGTCGGTGGTCTCAAATTTGCCGGGGGCGGTCTCGTTTTTAAAACGGAAGGTGACTCCGGCGTTGACCACCGCCTGACGCTTCATCACATCGGTGTAGTATTCCACCGGGATGTTGATGTCGGTAAAGACCTCTAAGTCGGGCTTCCAGCGGATGGTGGTGCCCGTCTTTTTCCCCTGGTCGGTCTCCTCCTCGTGGAGGCCCCCCACGTTCTCGCCCTTCTCAAAGTGGAGGGTGTATTTCTTCCCGTCCCGGCGAACGGTGACATCCATGTACTCGCTGGCATACTGGGTGGCGCAGGAGCCCAGACCGTTGAGGCCCAGGGAGTACTCGTAGTTGTCGTCCCCAACCCCGTACTTGCCGCCGGCGTAGAGCTCGCAGAAGACCAGCTCCCAGTTGTACTTCCCCTCCTTCTCGTTCCAGGCCACCGGGCAGCCCCGCCCCTGGTCGATGACCTCGATGGAGCCGTCCAGGAACCGGGACACGGTGATGAGGCTGCCGTGTCCCTCCTTGGCCTCGTCGATGGCATTGGACAGGATCTCAAAGACGGCGTGCTCGCAGCCGTCCAGACCGTCGGAGCCGAAAATGACCCCGGGGCGCTTGCGCACCCGGTCGGCTCCCTTCAGAGAGGAGATGGAAGTGTTGTCGTATAAAGGCTTGCTGTTCGCCATGGTGAATTTCCCCCGTGGTTCAAAATTGAGTTCCGAAAACGCATATCAAATCATTGTATATTATACCACAAATCCCCAAAAAGGGCAAGGGGCGGGTTTTGTTCCTTTCTCCTTGACGAGTTGGGAGAAATTCGGTACAATAAGCTCATAAAATACCGAGAGAAAGAAGTGTGAGACGTGGCCGAAACCAAAGAGCGAAGGATGGTAAAGACCTATCTGGACGAGGTCCCCTGGGGGGATGACACGTTTTTGCAGCAGGAGGAGGAAAAAAGCCGCAAAGAGAGGAAAAAGCTGCCCGTAGGATGCCGGAATTCCATACTCTACAAGGATATTATGCGCATCGCCTGGCCCTCCCTGGTGGAGCTGCTTCTGGCCAGTCTGGCCTCCATGGTGGATATGATGATGGTGGGGGACATCCCGGTCATCGGGGACGATGCCATCTCGGCGGTCTCTCTGGCGGCACAGCCCAAATTCATTTTTATTTCCCTCATTATCGCCCTTAACGCCGGCGTCACCGCCGCCGTGGCCCGGGCCCGGGGTGCCGGGGACCACGAGCTGGCCAACAACACCCTGCGCCAGGGCGTTCTGGTCTCTTTACTGGTGTGCGTGTTCGGCTCGGTGGCCGGGTTTGTGTTTGCCAGGCCCCTCATCCACTTTATGGCCAACGGCGGCCTTGGCGAAGAGGTCATGGCCATGGGGGTGGCCTACCTGGAGATCCAGATGGTGGGCTTCCTCACTACAGGTCTGGCCAGCACCTACACCGCCGCCCTCCGGGGGACGGGAAATTCCAGGATCCCCATGGTATACAACGTGGTGGCCAACGTGGTCAATGTGATCGGCAACTATCTGCTCATCAACGGCCACATGGGCTTTCCCGCCCTGGGGGTCATCGGCGCCTCCCTGGCCACCGTATTCGGCCAGTGTGTGGCCCTGGTCATGGCCCTCCAGGCCATCGGCAGCGGCAAAAATTATTTCCACGTGCGGCTCATGGACTTTTTCCACGGCTTTCAGGTAGACCGCGTCATTATGGGCCGTATCGTAAAGGTGGGCCTCCCCTCCCTGGGAGAGCAGTTTATCATGCGGGTGGGCGTCATTCTCTTTACCCGGCAGGTCACTGCCCTGGGCAATCCAGCCTATGCCACCCACCAGATCTGCATGAATATTCAGACCCTCACCTTCATGCTGGGCCAGGCCATGGCGGTAAGCTCCACCACCCTGGTGGGCCAATCCCTGGGCAAAAAGCGGCCTGACATGGCCGAGCACTATTCCTCCCGGTGCAGCCGGATAGGCATTCTGATCTCGATGGTACTGGGGCTCTTCTTCGCCGTGTTCGGCAAATACATCGTGGCCCTGTACAGTGACACCGAGGCAGTGATCCAGGCCTCCATTCCGGTGATGGTCCTGCTGGGTGTCATGCAGCCCATCCAGACCCCCCAGTTCATCCTCTCCGGCTCCCTCCGTGGCGCAGGAGACACCAAAACCACCGCCTTCATTACCCTGATCAGCGTTCTTTTGCTGCGGCCCGTTATCGCCAGCTTTACGATTCCCGCCTTCGGTCTGATGGGCGCCTGGTACGCCATCACCGCCGATCAGATCTCCCGCACCATCCTGGTGACCCTCCTCTACCGGAGCGGCCGGTGGAAAAAGATCATGCTGTAACGCAAAAAAGGAACACCCGCCGGGAGGCCTTCCTCTCAGCGGGTGTTATATTTTGTCCTGTACAGGTCCTCCGCCCTTCGCGGGACCGCCGGATCTCCGTCCCGGGGCAGAAGATCAAAGCCGGAAATGCTCGATATGGCTATTGCCCGTGTGGGTGAGCAGCTCCTTGGCCGAGATGCCGGGCTGGGTCATGGAGTAGGGATCCAGGATCTTTTCCATGGTCTCCTCGTCCAGAATCCCCTTCTCCAAAATCAGATCCCGGACCGAAGCGCCGGTGCGGATAGCCTCCTTGGCAATGACGGCGGCACGCTCGTAGCCGATGTGAGGGGTGAGGGCGGTGATAATGCCCACGGAATTGTCCACCAGGGACTTGCACCGATCCCGGTTGGCCGTGATGCCCACGATGCAGTTGTCCACCAGGGTGTTGACGGCATAAGTGAGGAACTCCACCGCGTGGGTCAGGTTCCAGAAGATAATGGGCTCGAAGGCATTGAGCTCCATCTGCCCCGCCTCGGCGGCCATGGTGATGGTCAGGTCGTTGCCCATGATGTTGAAACACACCTGGTT
>JAGBDQ010000330.1 GCA_017937415.1 Oscillospiraceae bacterium | reverse complement strand
GGGGGGCAGAAATGCCCCATGGCGGTTTCTTTCCCGCGGAAGGACAGGGCCCACAGGCCCTCCCGGCCCGCGGTCGTTACGCCATCAGCGCCTCCATCTCGTCCAGAAGCTCCCCGAAGAGGTCCAGGGCGGACTGGATGGGCGCGGCGGTGGACATATCCACCCCGGCCCCCTTCAAAAGGTCGATGGGGTCCTTGGACCTCCCTCCCGAGAGGAAGGTCACATAGTCCTTCACGGCGGCGGGCCCCTCCTTCAAAATCTTGCGGGAAAGGGCGATAGCCGCCGAGTAGCCGGTGGCGTACTGATAGACGTAGTAATTCATGTAGAAATGGGGGATCCGGGCCCACTCCAGGGCGATATAGTCGTCGGTGACCATGTCGGGGCCGTAGTACTTCTCATTGAGAGCCTTATACTCCCGGCACAGCCGGTCGGCGGTGAGGGCCTCCCCGGCGGCGTCCAGCTCGCCCATACGCAGCTCGAACTCGGCGAACATGGTCTGACGGTAGAGGGTGCCCTTGAACTCCTCCAAGAAGTGGTTGATGAGCACGGCCCGCTCCTTTTTGTCGGTGGTATTGCCCAGCAGGTACTCCATCAGCAGGGCCTCGTTGCAGGTGGAGGCCACCTCGGCCACAAAGATGGGGTAGTTCCGGTAGACCTGAGGCTGGACCTTGTTGGAGAGGTAGGAGTGGACGGCGTGGCCCATCTCGTGAGCCAGGGTAAACATACTGTCCAGATTGTCCTTATGGTTCAGCAGTACATAGGGGTGGCACAAGGCTCCGGCCGAGTAGGCGCCGGAGCGCTTGCCCACGTTCTCGTAAACGTCGATCCAGCGGTTCTCGAAGCCCTCTTTGATGATGGCCCGGTACTCCTCCCCCATGGGGGCAAGGGCCTCGTACACCGTGCCCTTGGCCTCCTCAAAGGAGATCTTTTTGTCCCCGCCGGGGATCATGGACACATAGACGTCGTACATATGGAGCTCATCCACCCCCAGCAGCTTCTTGCGGAGGGCGATGTAGCGGTGGAACTTGTCCAGATTGGCGTTCACCGTCCTGATGAGAGTGTGGTAGACCTCCTCGGGCACCCGGTTGCCGCTGACGGCGGCGTTCAGGGCGGAGGGGTACTTCCGGGCCGTGGCCACAAAACGGCGGCGCTTCATCTCCCCGGAGAGGAGGGAAGCGGCGGTATTTTTGATGGAGCCGTAGACCCCGTAGAATGTCTCGTAGGCGTTCTTCCGCAGGGCCCGGTCCTCGCTCATCTCGCAGGACACAAAGGACCCGTTGGAGAGAGGCACCTGTCTCCCTTCGCCGTCCACCGCGTCGGGGAAGGTCAGGTCGGCGTTGGTCAGCTTGCCGAAGGCGTCAGAAGGCACCCCGGTGGCCTCCCCGGCGGCGGCCAGCAGCTTCTCCTCGGCGTCCGAGAGAATGTGCTCACGCCGGGCCCGCATTACCTCAAAATGACGGCGGTAGAGCTCCAGCCCGGGAGCCTCGGCATAGAACTGCTCCATCTTCCCGTCGGGAATGGCCATCAGCTCGGGGGTCACAAAGGCGGAAAGCCGACTCAGCTCAGACCGGACCGCCGAGAACCTGCCCATCAAGGCCTGATACTTGGGGTTGCGGGTATCCTGGTCGCTTTTCCGCATGGCATAGTTGGCCAGGGCCGAGACCCGCACGTTCAGCGCATCCTCCGCCTCCAAAAACTCCAGCAGGCCGCTGCCGCTCCTGCCCAGGGTGCCGGCATAGGCCGTGACCTTCTGTCCCTCGGCCCGGACGGCCTCCAGTTCGGCTTCCCAGGCCTCGTCGGAGGGAAACAGGTCAGCAGTATTCCAGGTGTACTCCTGGGGTACTTCTTCACGGGTTGGGATCTTATTGGACATGGTTAGCTCCTCCTTCTCATTTTAATATGGGTCTATTTTAGCACATGAAGCTGATTTTGCAAGAGTTACCTCTCTTTCCTGTATATTCCCCGGCATATTTGTCCACACTTTCCATAGACTGGACTGAAAGGAAGGTGCCGGTATGATGGGGAAAAAGCGGCAGGAAAAGCAGAGGGCGGCGCAGCGTGCCGAGCTGGAAAAGGCTTTGTCAGAAACCAAGCTCCTGATGGCACAGGCCTACATGGGCTTTAACGCCGCCGCGGACAGCGAGCTGGTGGAGTCCTATATTTACGAGATCCAGGCCCTTCGGAGCCGGTATTCCTATCTTCTGCGGCAGAGAAAAGCCCTGGAGGAGCCCAATCTTCCCCAGGCCATCCCGGCCGGCCGCAGGGGCCGCCGGACCCTTCCCGCCCCCGAACCCACAGGGCAGAGCGCCCTGCCTGTGGCATGACGGGCCCCGGGTGGGGCCAGACCCTGGCGCCCCTGGCGGGGGCGTTGGGGGCCCTTTTCCTTCTGGCAGTGCTGCGGAAGCCCCTGGGCAGATTTCTCCGCCTCTGCACACGGACCGGGGCGGGGCTCTGCGCCCTGGCGGTCTTTGCCCCGGTGGGAAACCTGCTGGGGGCCGGCCTGGGGGTCAACCTCTTTAACGCCCTGGTCTTGGGCGTTCTTGGGGCTCCCGGGTTTGGGCTGTTACTTATGCTGAAGTGGGTGCTAAGATAGCACCCCGGGCCGGCCAGGTGTCCGGCCCCTGCAAAAGCCCT
This sequence comes from Oscillospiraceae bacterium, assembly GCA_017937415.1. Classification (GTDB taxonomy): domain Bacteria; phylum Bacillota; class Clostridia; order Oscillospirales; family Oscillospiraceae; genus Vermiculatibacterium. The sequence continues at coordinate 2,690 of JAGBDQ010000330.1, read as the reverse complement.
TCAGGGACCGTCATTGACCCTTCGGGTCAACGACCGGTCCCGGGCGTTTTGCTTTGTACGGTGCCGCCGATGGCGGCACCTCCCTGCGAAGCGCCCTGGGGCAGCCAATGCCCTCTCAAAAGTGTGATCAAATAGAGCACCGAGGAAATGGTCCAGGTCACCGGGTAAGCGGTATAGACAAAGGTAATGTCGTGGAAAAGGGCCACCACCACGGTGATGTAGGCGATACGGAAGACACACCACACCGACATCATCACCAGCATGGGAGTGACCGTCTTGCCCGCACCCCGGAGGATGGCGGCGGAGGCGTGGGAGAAGCCCAGCAGGCAGAAGAACAAACTGGTGACCCGGGCGTGGCGGACGCCGAAGGCGATGACCTCCGGGGTGGAGCTGAAGAGCCCGATGAGATAGGGGGCGGCCAGGAAAAAGACTACGCCCACAAGCTCGGAGAGCACCACGATCATCCCGGTGCCCAGCTTGGCTCCCCGCTTCACCCGGTCGATCCGTTTGGCCCCGATGTTCTGGCCCACGAAGGTGGTCATGGCCATGGTGAGGCAGGTGATGGGGAGGAAGGCGAAGCCCTCGATCTTAAAATAGCTGCCCGAACCGGCCATGGCCGCGTCCCCGAAAGCGTTGATGTTAGACTGGACCACTAAGTTGGCGATGGCGATGGCGCTGTTCTGGACGCCGCTGGGCAGGCCCAGGTGGAAGATCTCCTTCAGCAGGGGGCCGTCCGGCCTGATCTTATTCAGCCTGATCTGAATGACAAACCGGCCGCTCATCAGGTAAGCAAGGCCCAGAAGGGCGCTGAGGGCCTGTCCGATGATGGTGGCCAGGGCGGCTCCCGTCACCCCCCAGTCAAAGACTGCCACGAACAGCAGGTCCAGCACCACATTGGTAAGGGCTGATATCAGCAGGAAATAGAGGGGGTGCCGGCTGTCCCCGAAGGCCTGGAAAATGCCGTTGGTGGTATTGTAGAGCACCAGCCCCAGCATTCCGGAGCACCACACCCGGAAGTAGGCCACCGAGTTAGGCATCACGTTCTCCGGGGTGCCCATCCATGTGAGGATGGTGGGGGTAAAGAGGACCCCCAGCACGCTGAGGAGCACCCCAGCGCACAGGGAGAAGAACACTGTCACATGGGCGGCCTTCTGGGCCTCCTCGTCCTCCCGGGCGCCGTAGAGCCGGGAGATGATGACGCTGGCCCCCATGAACACCCCCTGGAAAAAGCCGATGAGCAGATGGCAAAGGCTCCCCGAAGAGCTGACGGCAGCCAGAGCGGCGTCTCCGCAATAGTTGCCCACTACCAGGGAGTCTACGGCGTTATAAAGCTGCTGAAACAGGTTTCCGAAGAAGAGGGGAAGGGCAAAGCGGATCAGAATGGGGGCGATGGGCCCCTCGGTCATCAGGGTCTTTTCGTGGTTCAAGGATGTGCGCCTCTTTCTCTCATGTTTTTTCACAGTGACACCCTCCCGCGTTTTGGCGCGGGAGGGTGTTCTTTATTTTTTTGCTCACCGGTGACCCGGCTCTTGAAAGGTCCTCAGCCCGAGGCCCGCTTTACCTGGTAGACGCTGGGGATCTGGCTGAGCTTGTTGATGATGTTCACCAGCTCCTCCCGGTCCTTCACCTCGGCGGTGAGGGAGACCACGGCGTAGCCGTCGGGCATGCTCTTGGCGGAAAGGCCGGTGACCTTCACCTTGGCTGCCGAAAGGGCCATGGCCACATCCAGGGTGAGACCGTCCCGGTCCTTGGCGGAGAGCTCCAGAGCGGTGGAGTACCCGGCCAGGTCTCCGTCCACCCAATCCACCCGCACCCAGCGGCCGGCCTCCTGGGGATTGCGTTCGGCATTCTGGGCGTTGGGGCAGTCGGCCCGGTGGACGGACACGCCGAAGCCCCGGGTGATGAACCCCACCACCGGGTCCCCGGGGACCGGGGTGCAGCACTTGGCAAACTTCACCAGGCAGTTGTCCAGCCCCTCCACAATGATGCCCGACTGGGAGTGGCGGCGGGGCGGGATCTTGTTGGCGGAGACCGTATTGGCCGCGGAGGAGGGCATAATGACCTCCCCGGAGGTAGCCAGCCGCTCGGCAGAGAGCTTGTCGGCAGTCGCCTTCTCCAGCCGGATGAGCTCGTCCCGGATCCGGGCCACCACCTTCACGGCCGACACGCCGCCGTACCCGATGGCGTTATAGAGCTCGTCCAGGGTGCCGTAGCGCACCTTTTTCAGCAGGCCGGGCAGCACCGATTCCTCGGTGACGGCGGCCAGGGTGAGCCCCTGGTGCTTCAGTTCAGACTCGAAGGAGGCGCGGCCGGTGGCGATGTTCTCCTCCCGTCGTTCCTTCTTGAACCACTGGCGGATCTTGTTCCGGGCCTCGTTGGACTTGCACAGCTTGAGCCAGTCCCGGCTGGGGCCGTGGGCGGTCTTGGAGGTGATGATCTCCACGATGTCCCCGTTCTGAAGGGCGGTCTCAAAGGGGACGATGCGGCCGTTCACCTTGGCCCCGGTCATACGGTTGCCCACGGCGGAGTGGATGGAGTAGGCAAAGTCCACCGGGGTGGCCCCGGCGGGAAGGCTCTTCACATCCCCCTGGGGGGTGAATACAAAGATCTCGTCGGCAAAGAGGTCCACCTTCAGGGTGGAGATGAACTCGTCCGGGTCGGTGTCCTGCTGTGACTCCAGCAGCTTGCGG
>JAGBDQ010000329.1 GCA_017937415.1 Oscillospiraceae bacterium | reverse complement strand
GTCAGGTCCAGCAGGGAGTCATGCTTCTCCTGCTGGTTGGGGTTGCAGACGATCTTCCCGTCCACATAGCCCATCTCCAGGCAGCCGATGGGGCCGGCCCAGGGAATGTTGGAGATGGCAAGGCAGGCGGACACGCCGATCATGGCGGTGACCTCGGGGGAGCAGTCCCGGTCCACGCTCATGACGGTGCAGGTGCACACCACGTCGTTGCGGAAGTCGTAGGGGAACAGGGGCCGGATGGACCGGTCGATGACCCGGCTTGCCAGCACGGCAGGCAGAGAGGGCTGGCCCTCCCGGCGCATGAAGGAGCCGGGGATCCGGCCCACGGCGTAGAGCTTCTCCTCAAAGTCCACGCTAAGGGGGAAGAAGTCCACCCCGTCCCGGGGACGGGGGGCGGCGGTGACGGCCACCATGACGGTGGTCTCGCCGTAGCTCACCATGGCGGAGGCGGTGGCCAGCTCGGCCAGCTTGCCCACGTTGATCTTCAGGGGCCGGCCGCACAGATCCATCTCATAGGTGCGCTCGTTGGGGAACTGCTTGTGGGTGATAACGGTTGACATGGTTTGTCCTCCTTTTTTCTCCCCGCTGCTCCCATGATCCAGCACTTGGATTTGGACCCGAACGGAGGGTGACCGCAGAAAAAGCCAGGGGGGTGGCTTGGAGGGGATCGGGGGGGATCCCCTGTGGGGCTGCGGCAGATGTACCTCTGGGGAAGAGGTGAGAGAGTTCGGGCCCAAATCCAACTGCTAAATCAGGCAGGCGGGGGACAGATTTTTGGGGCTTACAAAAATAGAAGCCAGGGCAGCGGGGCTTCCCGCGCTGCCCTGGCCTATTTTCTTACTTCCGGATGCCCAGCTTGGCGATGATGGCGCGGTAGCGCTCGATATCCTTCTTCATCAGGTAGTCCAGCAGCTTCCGGCGCTGGCCGATCATCTTGTACAGGCCCCGGCGGCTGTGGTTGTCGTGGATGTGCACCCGCAGATGCTCGGTGAGCTCGTTGATGCGGGCGGTGAGAATGGCGATCTGGACCTCGGGAGAGCCGGTGTCCGTCTCGTGGGTGCGGTTGGCCTCAATAACGGCCGTCTTTTCGTCCTTACGGATCATGTGTGTTTCCACCTTTCATTTATTTTATCCGAATTGCTGAGGGATGGGCCGGTGTATGCCTCTGACACAGAGGCCGTCTCCCATCTCTAAGCCATTGGATGGTCGTGCTTTGATACTATATCATAAAAAATCCCCGTTGTAAAGTGTTTCATAGGGAATTCTCCGACAATTTGTACCGAAGCAGTACCTTCAGGAAGCCTCCCAGTCGCTGGTCTCTACCAATGCTCCGGTCTCCCGGTCAAAGCCCGCCCGGTAGCGGTGAATTTTGAGCAGGCGGCTGTCTTCGGAAATAGGGGCTGCGCTGTCAGCGGCAATGGGGGACGAGACCTCGGTGTCAAAATACACCAAATTCCCTTTCTGGCCGGAAGGGTAGGTGTGCTGATCCACAGGGCCGGCGGTGAATTCCTGCCCCTTTTCCCTGTAAAAAGCCAACTCCTGCTTCAAAACAGCGTCCAAATCATAGAGGGTCCCCAGAGTCTCGTAGTAATCCAGGATGGCCGCCTGGGCCGCCTGCGGCAGGTCTGCGAGGGTAAAATCCACGTTTGCGGTGTGCACATTTTCAGGTCCTTTGGTGTGATGCACCTCCAGAAGCCGGATACCGCCGGGCATATAATAGGCCATACTGCCCATGTTCCCCTGCCACAGTTCCAGTTTCGTGCCATCGTCCAG
>JAGBDQ010000328.1 GCA_017937415.1 Oscillospiraceae bacterium | reverse complement strand
CCGGTGTGGATGCCCTCATTGTAGGGGATGTTGGGGTGCTGGCTTTGGCCAAGCGCTATGCCCCCAAGGTCAAGCTCCACATGTCTACCCAAATCGGGGTCACCAACTATGCCGCCGCTCAGTTCTGGTATGATCAGGGGGCCAGCCGGGTGATCCTGGCCCGGGAACTCACCATGGACGAAGTGGCTGGGATCTGCGCCAAGCGGCCCAAGTATCTTGAGGTGGAGGCTTTTGTCCACGGTGCCATGTGCGTCAGCTTTTCCGGCCGGTGCATCATCTCCAACTATATGACCGGGCGGGACGCCTCCCGTGGCGCCTGCGCTCAACCCTGCCGATATAAGTACGCTCTGATGGAGGAGCAGCGCCCTGGAGAGTATTTCCCCGTGGAGGAGGACAGCGAGGGTACCTACCTCTTCAACTCCAAAGATATGTGTATGATCGACCACATCCCCCAGCTTCTTTCTATCGGCCTGGACAGCCTGAAAATTGAGGGCCGGGCCAAAAGCGCTTATTACGCCGGCATGGTGACCAACGCCTACCGCCACGCCATTGACGCCGCGGCGGAAGGGCAGGCTTTGGATCCGGTTTGGCGGGCTGAGCTGGACAAGGTGAGCCACCGGCCCTATTCGGAAGGTTTCTGGTTTGGAAAGCCCGAGCAGTATGTGGGGGACGCCCGGTATATCCGGGACTGGCAAGTATCTGCCATTGTCACCTCCTGCGCCCCTGACGGTTCTGCTCTTCTCTCTCTTCGAAATAAGTTCCGCCGTGGGGATGAGTTGGAGCTGATCGGCCCGGGGCTGTCCCCCATCCCCTTTGTTGCAGAGGATCTGGCTGACGGTCAGGGCATCCTGTTGGAGGAGGCCCGCACGCCCCAGATGGCCCTCCGGCTCACCCTTCCCTGCCAGGCCCCGGCGCTGTCTATCCTGCGAAAAAAAGTTTCAGATTAGAAAGAAGTTTTGACTATGAATGGGATCCAGGAATACTATGATAGGACCGCAAAGGAATGGGCCGAGCAGGGCTATGCTGAGGAATCTGAAGAACCCTGTCTGCGTGAATTTACTGCTCTTCTTCCTCCCGGCGGCCGAATCCTGGATCTGTGTTGCGGCACAGGCTACGATTGCCAACGCTACCACGCTTTAGGCTTTGAGGTGGTCGGTCTGGACCTGAGTGAGGAATGTCTCCGAATCGCCCGTACGCACAATCCGGGTCTCCCCTTCTATCAGGGGGATCTGCTGGAGGACTACTCCCACATCGGGCCGGTGGACGGCATCTCGGTTTTCGCCGGGCTGATCCACATTGAAAACTCCGACCTCCCCGCCGCCTTTGCCCAAATGGCCCAGGTCCTCCGCCCCGGCGGTCTTCTGCTGGCCGCCGTCCGGGAAGGAAGCGGGAAGATCGACTCCCTCAGCATACGTGAGATCGACGGAAAGACCTACGACCGTAATTTCATTGGTCATACGCTGGAGGAGCTGACTGCCGCCATGGGGTCGGAGTTTTCCTACCTGCGGGAGCTTTCTTCCAGTATGCCGGTCTGGCACGCCTATCTTTTCCGGCGAAAATGATCCCACTTCCCGATTTTTCTCCTTGACAGGGCCATAAAATGTGATAAAATATGTTCTGCAATGACGAAGCCAAGTCTGCAACGACGCCACGAGCGAGAGGGAACGGTGAGAGCCCTCGGCGAACCGGACAGACACGCCACTTCCGAGCATTCCGGGAGACCGGACGGTGTTGCCCCCGATACCGGGCACAATGAGATACGCCAATCGGCGTAAATCAGGGTGGTACCGCGGAGCTTATCACGCTTCGCCCCTGAACCAACAGGGGCGAGGCGTTTTTTGTTTCTCACCCCAGAAAATTTTAGGAGGTAATTCCCATGAAAGATCCCAAACCCTTTGGCCTGAACGAACTGCGGGAGATGTACCTGAAATTCTTTGAATCCAAGGGCCATCTCCGCCTGCCCAGCTTCTCCCTGATCCCCCAGGGGGACGCTTCCCTGCTCCTCATCAACTCGGGCATGGCCCCCATGAAGCCCTACTTCACCGGGGAGAAGGAGCCCCCCCGCCACCGGGTGACCACCTGCCAGAAGTGCATCCGCACCGGCGACATTGAGAACATCGGCCACACCGCCCGCCACGGCACCTACTTCGAGATGCTGGGCAACTTCTCCTTCGGAGACTACTTCAAGCGGGAGGCCATTCACTGGGCCTGGGAGTTCCTCACCTCCCCCGAGTGGGTGGGTCTGGATCCCGACCGGCTCTATCCTTCGGTCTTCGCAGGCAACGAGACCACCCCCGCCGACGAGGAGGCCGTGCGTATCTGGAACGAGGAGGTCGGCGTCCCCATGAGCCACATCTACAAGTTCGGCAAGGAAGACAACTTCTGGGAGCACGGCTCCGGCCCCTGCGGCCCCTGCTCCGAGATCTACTACGACCGCGGTGAAAAGTACGGCTGCGGCAAACCCGGCTGCGCCCCCGGCTGTGACTGCGACCGGTATGTGGAGGTCTGGAACATCGTCTTCTCCCAGTTCAACAACGATGGCGAGGGCCACTATGAGGAGCTGAAACAGAAGAACATTGACACCGGCATGGGCCTGGAGCGGCTGGCCGTAGTTTGCCAGAGCGTGGACAGCCTCTTCGATGTAGACACCGTCATCAACATCACCCACAAGGTCAGTGAGATCACGGGCGCCCACTACGGCGAGAGCAGGGAACGGGACGTATCCCTCCGGGTCATCACCGACCACATCCGTTCCGCCACCTTCATGATCTGTGATGGTGTCCTCCCCTCCAACGAGGGCCGGGGCTATGTGCTCCGCCGTCTCCTCCGCCGGGCCGCCCGCCACGGCAAACTGCTGGGGGTCAACGAGCCCTTCCTCTATGAGGTCTGCGACACAGTCATTCACGAGAACGAGGGCCACTACCCCGAGCTGCGGGAGCGGCAGAGCTATATCACCAAAGTCATCCGCACCGAGGAGGAGAACTTCGCCCGCACCATTGACGGCGGTATGCGGATCTTCCAGGAGATGCTGGAGGGCCACAAGGCCGCCGGAGAGACCTGTTTCTCCGGCGGGGACGCCTTTAAGCTCTACGACACCTATGGCTTCCCCATCGACCTGACCATCGAGATGGTCCAGGAGCAGGGCATGGCGGTAAACGAGGAGACCTTTAAGGCCCTGATGGAGGAGCAGAAGATCCGTGCCCGGAAGGCCCGGGAGGCACTGGGAGACCTGGGCTGGGCCGGCGTGGAGTTTGGTAAAGAGGTCCCCGAGACCCAGTTCGTGGGTTATGACCACACAGCTATCGAGGATGCCAAAGTAGTGGCCATCGTGGCCGAGGGCGAGCTGGTGGATGAGATCGTTTCCGGGATCGAAGCCATTGTGGTGCTGGACAAGACCCCCTTCTACGCCGAGATGGGCGGCCAGGTGGCTGACCACGGCGTGATTTCTGCCAATAAGGTCAGTTTTGAGGTCACCGACGTCCAGAAAAACAAGGGCGGCAAGTATATGCACTCCGGCAAGCTCACCGAGGGCTCTCTGAAGGTGGGCGACACCGTGACCGCCAAAATCGATACCGAGCGGCGCAAAGCCATTATGCGGGCCCACTCGGCCACCCATCTGCTGGACGCCGCCCTGCGGAAGGTGCTGGGCGACCATGTCCACCAGGCCGGCTCCTTGGTGGAGCCCGACCGGCTCCGTTTTGACTTCACCCACTTCTCCGCCATGACCGCTGAGGAGCTTGGTAAAGTTACCGACGAGGTGAACCGGGCCATTTTAGAAGGCTACGACATTGTTACTGAGGAGCTTCCCATTGAGGAGGCCAAGAACCGGGGCGCCATCGCCCTCTTCGGCGAGAAGTACGGGGACACCGTCCGGGTGGTGGACATGGGTCACGGCTTCTCGGTGGAGTTCTGCGGCGGCACCCATCTGGACAACACCGCCAAGGTAGGCATTTTCCACATCGAAAGCGAATTCTCGGTTGCCTCCGGCGTCCGCCGGATCGAGGCTACCACCGGCCTTGTGACACTGGACAATATGCGCCGTCAACAGAGCGTCCTTTTAGAGGCTGCCTCGGCGGTCAAGGCCAAGCCCGGAGAGCTGAAGGAGAAGGTCCTTCAGTTCGTGGAGGAAATGCGGGAACTGCGTCACAACATTGAAAAGCTGAAGGCCCGGGAGGCCGCCGGAGAAACCGACCGGCTCCTCTTCGGCACTCACGAGGTGGGCGGGCTGAAGGTCCTCACCGCCACCATCCCGGACGCCGACGCCCAGCGTCTGCGCCAAATGGGCGATATGCTCCGGGACAAGGACCCCAGCATTGTGGCCGTTCTGGCCGCCGTCAGCGGGGACAAGATCACCTTCCTGGCGGTCTGCGGACAGGAGGCGGTACAGAAGGGCATCAAGGCCGGAGACATTATCCGGCAGGTGTCTGCCATCGCCGGCGGCTCCGGCGGCGGCAAGCCCGAATCCGCCATGGGCGGCGGCAAGGATCCCCTGATGGTGGACAACGCCCTGGCCATGGTGGACAACTTCGTCTCCATGAAGCTGGGGGTATAAGCATGGCTCTCCCCTCCGATCCCTTCATTCTTCTGAGCGTGGTGAACACCAAGCTCAGGGACCAGTACTCCAACTTGGACCAACTGTGTGACGACCTGGACGAGGACAAAACCAGCCTCGTCCAGGCTCTGGCCAGGGCAGGCTATACCTATTCTCCGGACCAAAATCAGTTCATATCACTTTGAAGTGTTTTGGGGCACAAAAAAAGAGCGTACTATCAGCACGCCCTACCCTTCATAGTTTTATTATAGCATATATTTCTACTGGGTTCAAGACTTGTATTTCCTGTACCTCCTTGCTACCATAAAGAAAAAAGGAGGGCAACGATATGACACTTGACCAATATAGTACCGCCCATGGAAAATATACTGTTGAACACTTGGAGTCCACCCGTGCCGCCAAACTGCCGCCGCTGAATGTCTTTCGGGCCGTGTTGGGCGAACTGCTGGAGCTGACAGAAAAACATGTTGATCTGCTGGACTGCGGCTGCGGCACCGGCTTCTTTGCCCGGCAGTATGCCCGGCTTCCCGGTGTTTCCGTCACCGGGATCGATCTGGATGCGCTTTTGCTGAACGCCGCACGAGAGTTGGCCCGGCAAGAGGGCCTTCCCATTCACTTCGAACTGAGCGACATTACAGCCCTTCCCTTTCCGGACGAAAGTTTTGACGCGGTGACCAGTGATATTCTGTTGGAGATCTTTCCAGACAAGACTCTGCCCATCGGTGAAATGACCCGGGTCTGCAAGCCCGGCGGACGAATTCTCTGTATTGAGCCCAACTATCAAAGCACTGTATATTACGATCCCCGGCTTTCTCCCGAGGACAATCAGCTGTGGTGCGAATATCACCGCTTGGGTCGGGCTTTCGGAGCTGGTGTGGAGCTTCCTGATGTCATGCGCCGGGTGGGCCTGGAGGATATTCAACTGGTTCCCTGGCTGTGGGGCGGACTGGGATCCTCGGGCGTTGTTCCGACAGAGACCTTCCTTCGGGAGCAGAATGCCGGACTGGAGCGGGGATTGGAGCTTGGCGTTCTGTCCCAAAAGGAAGCGGACGCATACCGTGCCCTGTTCCGCCGAACCGCCGCCCTGCGGGGTGAGGCGCTTGTACTCAGCGGAATCGACCTGTATCTGGTATGCGGACGTAAAAGCAAAGCATCTGTATAAAATGAAAGACAATCTATTTTGTTGGAGAGTCATTTTGGGTGGCTCGTATCTCAAAACCAATGAGATCTCACTGTTCTGGTCAAGCAAAAAGGCATAAAAACAGATCTTCCCCTCTAAACTGTGCATACAGGGAGGGATCTGTATGTGTACAGCCGCAGCATACCACACCAATGATTTCTATTTTGGTCGGACCATGGACCTTGACCGCTCCTTTGGAGAGGAGATCATAGTAACTCCCCGAAACTACCCTCTCCTCTTCCGGCAGGCCAGAGGCCTCAACACCCACTATGCCATAATCGGCGCCGCTGCTGTGCAAGATGGGTATCCGCTTTACTACGACGGACTGAACGAAAAGGGACTCTCTATGGCCGGGCTGAATTTTGTGGGGAACGCTGTCTACCATGACGCGCTCCCAGACAAGGACAACATCGCGCAGTTTGAATTTATGCCCTGGATCCTGGGCCAGTGCGCCAGTATCAAAGATGCCCGCTATCTTCTCTCCCGCATCAACCTGACTCCTCTTCCTTTTCGGGAAAATTTTTTCGTAGCCCAGCTCCATTGGATCATCGCAGACCGCAATGAGGTGATCGTTGTGGAGCCTATGGCCTCCGGAATCAAGGTCTACGACGATCCGGCGGATGTTCTGACCAATAATCCTCCCTTCCCCCAGCAACTGTTCCAGTTAAATAACTATATGGGACTGTCTCCCCGGCCTCCCGTGAACAATTTCTCCGACAGACTGGATCTTCAAGCATACAGCCACGGTATCGGGGCCATCGGCCTTCCCGGCGACCTGTCCTCCCAATCCCGCTTTACCCGCGCCGCTTTCCACCTTTTAAATTCCCACTCCGGCAATTCCGAGCGGGAGAGTATTAGTCAGCTCTTCCATGTTCTGAACGCTGTATCCATGCCCCGCGGCAGCTGCATATTGGAAAGCGGCCAGTACTACTTTACCGTCTATACCTCCTGCTGCAACGCCAACAGGGGCACCTATTACTACACGACCTACGACAACCCTCAAATCTCGGCGGTACAGCTTTTCCACTGTGACTTATCTCAGGCCGCACTGATCCGCTTTCCTATGCTTCAGACGCTTCAGGTACGCTGGCAAAATTAGTTCAGAAACCCGTTAAGCCAAAACACGCAAAAGAGAAAGGAGCCCGATTTATGAATGATTGTCTGTTCTGCAAGATCGTTGCCGGGGAGATCCCCAGCAATAAGCTCTATGAGGATGACTTGTGCTACGCCTTCTACGACATTGACCCTCAGGCACCCACCCATTTCTTGGTGGTACCCAAAGCCCACATCCCCTCGGTAGCCGGGGTGGATGAGAGCAACCAGGCCACGGTGGGCCATATTTTCACTGTCATTGCCAAACTGGCCAAGGAGCTGGGGCTGGATAGCTTCCGGGTGGTCTCCAACATCGGAGAGCAGGCCGGGCAGAGCGTATTCCATCTGCACTTCCATGTGCTGAGCGGAAGGGATATGACATGGCCTCCGGGCTAAGCACCTCTGGGTTGACCTCCCACCACGACGGAGGCTTTATGCACACCCTGCGGTTGGTCTTTGGGCTTGGCCTCTGGGCAGTCCTGTCCATATGGCTGCTGGTTCGGCTCTGGGTCCCTTTAGGGGCCCGGAGCTCCTTCTGGCTTTTGGGCATGGCAGCCCTTCTCCTTTCAGGAGGGCTGTGCATCCTGTCAGCACGATCCCATCTCATCGAACGACTCCTTATGCCCTGGGGATACTCCTGGAAAACTGTCCTGACCGCTCTTCTTTCCTTTCTTCTTGGCGCGGTCTTTGACATCAGTTACGCGATGTTTACCGCCGAGGGCACCCTTATCATCCACCCGCTTGTCCGGCTCTTGTGCCATGCAGGAAACGGCATAGTTTTTGCCGGGATCATCCTCGCTCTGCTGTGGTCAGTCAGACAGCTCACCGGGCTTAATGGTAACGGACGATGGCAGTTGCTCCTTCTCTGGGCGGCGGTCAACCTGCTCACTCTGCTCTATGTGCTCACCACGAAGATGGTCTATTTCTGGGACGGCGCCGGATATTGGTCGGTGGCCATCTCCCTCTCCCGGGAGCCATTTGGCTTTGAGCAACTCCGCCGGGTGCTGGTTACCACCATCACCATGGACTACAATCACCTGCTGGCCTGGCCCATCTCCCTTTTTATGCGACTTTTCGGACCATCTCGGGCGGTTTTTCTGTTTGCAACAGCGAATCTTTATACATTTCCCGGCCTGTGGGGGCTATGGGTCCTGGGCCGAAAAAAAAGGTTTTGCGCCCTGTTCCTGACTGGGCTCTTCCCCATGCTTCTCTATACGGGCATTGTAGGATTTGTGGATGTTGCCGCCTGTTCTCTGGGCATCTGGGCCTATGTGATCTACACCAGCGACGCTCCCGCCGTTTCCCGGGGCTTACTGGCCGGATTTCTCCTGGTGGGTACATTCACCCTGCGGCGGTACTTTTTCTTTTTTGCCCTCTCCTTCGGCGTTGGCGCATTCGTGGTCAAGCTTCTTTTTTCCCGAAAGGACTGGAGAGATTTTCTGGCCCTGTTTGCTTCCTGCGGGGTCTGCTCGGTAACTTTCATGTATTCCTTCCTGCTGGAGAAGGTGCTGGGCTCCAACTATGGAGACCTGTATTCAGCTTACGCTTTGGGGATCCACACTGATCTTTTGCTGGTATTCCGGTACTTTGGCCTCATCTTCCTGGCGGGGCTTCTGATCCTGTGTGCTTTTCTACTGCTTTCAAAGCCCGAGACTCGCCCAAACCTTTGTCTGGGGCTTGTACAGGTGCTGGTGTGCTTTGGAGCCTTTGTAATGATCCAGACCCACGGACAGCAGCATTTGCTTCTCTATGTACCGGGTTTGGCCCTTCTGGCCGCCACAGTGTTTGAGGCGACAGCCGCCACCCTTCCCCTTCTCCTACTGGCCGCTGTTACCACGGCGAACTGCCTGATCCCCAAGGCGCAGCCTGGCTCCATTCAGGAGATCCCCGGCTTTGCCCCTCTCCCCTCCTTCCATTTCTACGGCAATCGGCGCTCCGACGCCAACGAGTTAGTGGCCCTGGCCGATTTCGTAGATGGTCTTTCCGAAACAGAGTCCCACAGTGCCGCAGTGCTTTCCTCCTCTTTTACCTTTAACGTGGAGATCTTAAAAAACCTGCGGCCATCCTTCAATCTGCCCCAGCCCCAAAACCGGACTCAAATCATCTCCTCCGGCGAGGTGGACAAGAGGGACGGTTTCAACTGGGAGGTGGCCCGGGCCGATTACCTCATCGTGGGCGATCCGGTCCAGACCCATTTGGGCGAGGAGAATCAGCGGATCGTGGTCACTTTGGCTAAATGGGTCTTGGAGGGGACCGGTCCCGGAACGGCCTACCAGCCCCTCCCCCAGTCCTTCCAGCTCCAAAACGGAGTCACGATACGGATCTACCAGCGGACCCGGGACTGGACCTTGGAGGAGTTCCAGAGCCTTTCCCAGACGCTCCAGACCTATTACCCCGACTACGCCGGGCTTTACGCTCTCCCCGCCTGGGTCACAGGCTGATATATAAAAGTACGCCCCGGACACTGTCCGGGGCGTTTCTCAACGGATTTAGCTTTCCCATGGTTCCTTTTTCTCGGCCCTTTTTTCAGTCCTTTTCTCTGTCTTTTGCTCCTTTATGCGGCTGACGCTGCCCCCGGGGATCAACCCCACCCGGCTCAGAATGGGAACCAGCGCGATCAAGAGGAAAAAGAGCATGACAGTCTGGACGGGTAGCATGACCAGGTTCTTCCAGAAGCTCTTAACCATGTAGTAAATATACCCCTTACTGTACAAAATGGCACTCCAGAGGGCCCCCAGTGTCACATTGAGGGCATTGGTAAAGAGCTTGGCCAGGAAGACCCGTACCGCAAGAGTCACGGGGGTAAACCTGGCTCGGTAGAGAAAGAGGGCGTAGATCATGGTGCCCAGCATGGTGGTGAGCGCATAACCCGGGAAATAGGGACCGGAGGGTGCGATCAAAAAGTTGATGGTATCCTCGGCAAAACCGAAGATCAAAGCAGTGATAGGCCCACCCACCATGCCGCAGACCGCCCGGGCCAGGAAGCCCCAAGTGACCCGCACATTGGGGTCAGTAGTGGGAATGGACGGAATGAGGGTCAGGGCGGTACAGGCCGCGATCATCATGGCGGCGAATACCAGGACCCGCACATCCTTGGCATCGGCAAAAGCCATACGCCAGTATCCCGGTGAAAAAGGTGTCTTAAATACGGTCAGATCTCGTTTTTGCATAAAAATCTCCTCCTTCTGTATGCTCGGCAGCCCCTTTCGGGGATCGCCGCACAGAGGGAGGATAAAATAATCCCTGATATGCGGCAGCGGGATGCGGGATCCGTACTGCGGAGGAAACCCTCACTTCGTCCGGCGGACAACTCCCCGTCCCGTCGGCACTGTACACACAGATCCCTACTCTGCCTGTTGTTTCCTATCATAACGCATGCAAGTATCATCGTCAATTGTAAGTTCCTACAATATTCTGAACGACCTCCGCCACAGTCTGCCCGGTGGTATCCACTTTCCGGGTATTCAGTGCGTCGTAGAGCGGCAGCCGCTCCAGGCTCCGGGCCACCACATCGGGCTGCCGAAGCCCTTTGGCTATGTCAGCTTCCAACCGCCGCGTCAGCTCATCAGGGGTGCACAAAAGGGAAAACGCGTGGCTTTCCACACCATCCAGGTGGAGTTGACTGGTCAACTGGTCCAGAATATTCTTTCGGTCCATGACCCAACAGAAAATCACATTTTCGTAGGCGGAGCAGGCCAAAAAATTGTTGAGCGTATGACAGATATTATCCATCACCATGGCCTTGGTCTCTTCCGTCACCTGAAAGGGACTGGAATCCCAGCACCAGTCCCCATCCAAAAATACGCTGTTGGGCAGCCGGCGCTTCAACGCCTGGCAGACTGTGGTCTTCCCCACTCCCATAGGGCCGCCGATGAGATATAACTTTTTCACATCTGATCCTCCGTCTTTCTCAACACGCCCATCTCCACCAGAGCGTCATAGCCATAGAGGACGTTCAGCACCTCCAGCATGGCGTTTGGACTCAGCCGTTCCGGAAGTTCCAACCGTTTCAGCAGATCCGCGCGCCGGGCAGAAGCCTCGGGTGTTCCGGACAGTCCGGCGGCAAATAGGTCGGCCTTGGTGATGGGACGAAGGGCCGATACCGTCTCATCTTCGTCCAGAAAGGTTGCTCCTCCCCGGCGGAGCGCCTCAAGAAGAACCTGAGGAGACATTCCCTCCACCCCCAGCTTACCCTCCTTTCCCGGCCTGCGCTTGCGCTTTTCCTTGCCGGGACGGTCGGGGATGTAGGCATGCTTTACCAGGGACGGGTCCACCGCCCCCTTCAGATAATTACGGATCACAAAGCCCGCGCCATCGGAGTCAGTGAGCACGATGAGCCCCCGTTCCTTCGCCAGACGGCGCAGGAGATAGAGCCGCTCCTCATCCTTGAATATCCCAAAACCTGCCGTCTCCAAAATGACCGTATCTACCACCTGGGAGAGAGTATTTTTATCGTACCGTCCCTCCACCACGACGGCTTCTTTGATCCGCACCATGGCTCTCATTCCAGCCCCAGAGGCAGGATAGCACAGTAATCCTCCACTGTACCCCCCTGACGGAAGCATTCAATGATCTGCTTGCCGATCGGGTGGAGTTCGGGGGTGTCATACTTCTCAAGCTCCTGGGCAAAGAACTCTGTAAGCACCTGGGCGCCAGCGTCATAGCCCTCCATACCCAGCCGCTCCTGCAGCTCAGGGCGAAGGAACTTGGCGGAAATGTACTGGCCATCCACCTTCATCTCTTTCAGACAATAGCCCAAAATAGCGCACCGAGCGGGTGTCAGGCGATCCATGCGGAAGTTGACGCCGCCCCGGCGGGCCAGATACTCCCGGGCGATCCACTCGGAGGAGAATCCGATCTCATAAATGCCGATGTGCTGGTTGGGAATCAGAACATACTTGGTGGCCGTACTGTTCAAGATCTGCTCCAACAGAAGGTTGGCCTGCCTTACCGCCTTGCCTGTGGCAAAGGGCCAGTAAGAGCCCACTCCCTCGCTGGCCAGAGGGGCGTCCCCCGTAATGCTGGGGTTGTTAAACCCTCTGGGAGCCACCAGCCGCCAAAGCCAAGCCAACGCGGGAGGCAAAATGTGCATAAGCCCCGCGATGCCATAGCTGGGGTTCTCTCTGGTCGCAAGAGGCATCCGCACGCCAAAGCTGCGGACATCTACCTCCACAGTGGTATTCACGATATTCTCCACCATACGCCGGGGAATGATGACCCGGGGATTGGAGCAGGGCCTTCCATCTGAATCCGGAGTGTGATCCCACAAAAGGCAGGTGGCCCCAGGGATCCCTGTGAGGTTAAAGAACATCAGGGGCTCCTTGGTGTGAATGGAGATCCGCTCATAGGCCGGGTCGTTTCCATACTCCATAATCCCGTCTACCCGGACAAACCAGCCATCCTCACCGTCAGTGAGGGCCAGCTTACCGCTGCCGGTCTGGAACTCAGCCTTACACATGGCCATGTCGTCAGTGACCGGCTCAATGGTACAGGTATCGCTCATACTGATGTAGTGACGGTTGCCGCTGGTGGTGTTGATCCCTACCAGCACCCGGCCGTCCTCCTCCCGGCGCACATCCTGGAGAAGCTCGCTCTTACCGCCCCCTGAAGCCCCCTCGTGCATCATCACCATCTCGTTCTCGTATGGAGTGATGATCCGGGCCGCCGAGGCGTGGGCCGTGACCCAGCCCTCCTGCTCCCCGATGTCGATAAGAACGCTGTAAACTCCCTTTTTGGCTGAGGGACCGGGGTATAGGTTATAGGAAAAGACCTCGTGGAGCTTCTCACTCCGGTTGTGGACCACCACCTGTTTCCCATCAAAGAGGGTATGCCTGAAGGGAGGCGCCACATAGACAATGGCCCTGGGGGTAAAATCCTTTACCTCCTTGACACTGACAAAGGCCTGAAGCTGGGCAAGGGACATGGCAAAGAAGGCTGCGTTCCGGGGACAAACAAGAAGGGCCTCATAGCCGTACGCATATCCGCCCGCCTTGAAGGGGACCAGGATCAGTTCCTGTGTGGCAAGCCACCGCATAGTCTGATCCCGTGCCTCTGTAAAGGGATAACCATATACATCCTGGAACCGGGGCTTATCCGAGGGAAGGTCATCGGCTACCCGCATGCTGTCCGGATCCCGGCGGCGCATATAGTCCTCGGGGAAGTTTACCACCGCCCCGTTACGGCACCGCACCACGGTAGCCTCTAAAACCTGTTCCCCGTTCACATCGTAGCTTACCTCCACGCTTCCGGCGTGGCCGCTGCCGAAAATAAGCTCAAAGAGAGTCTCCTTGCTCTCAGGTACAATAACGCTGGGGCTGTGCTCAATGACCTTGGAGAGCTCCTCGGGCAGGTTGAACCGTTCCATCCATATATTCACAGTCAGATAACCTCACTTTCAAAAATATGTTCTCATACCGCGCTGGAGGCGGCCATATCAAGAAGCAGATTGGTCAGGGCCTCTTTTCCGTCCAGCCCGGAGGATTTCAGGGCAAAGTCGGTCTTCTCGCAGAGAAGCAGCGTGCGCCGGCACCATTCTTTGGAGAAGGACCGTGCTGAACGCATTAGCTTTTCGGCCGGGTAAGCAGAGCGCATCCCCCACAGGTCGGCCACCCACTGACTTCCCTTCCCGGCCTCCCGGGCCAAGCAGGCTGCATAGAGCTGGCGAAGCTGTTTGCCCAGCACCGACAGGATCTTGATGGGAGCCTCCTGCATATGAAGCAGGTCCCCCAGCACAGAAAACGCCTTATCAAAGTTCCGCTCGGCCACTGCGTCGGTAAGCCAGAAGATCACTGCGTCCAGCTGGGGAGTAGCCACCGAGTCAATGTCGCGTCGGGTGACCCGCTTCTCCTTGGCGTAAGCTCCCACCTTCTCGATCTCAGTGACCAGATTGGTCATCAGGTCCCCACAGAGGAAGATCAGGTAGCTGGCGTCCTCGGTCCCGATCTCATGTCCCAGCGCCCGGAACCTTCTGGCGATCCAGCCGGTCAGGTCTTTCTGGTCCTGTCGGAGAAAATTCACCGCCAGGCCCTTCTCCTTCAGCAGCTTGGACAACTTGGAGCGGTTATCCGGCTTATATTCCAGCACATCATAGACAAAGACCAGACACACGTAATCAGGAAGGTCGGAAATGATCTCCAACAGGGGTTCTTTTCCCCCATTCATATCATAGTCAACCACCACCACGAAGGTGCGCTCGCTCATCATAGGCATGGCATCCACCATCTCCCTGAGCCGCTGAAGGGTCATGTCCTTCCCTTGCAGAATGTGGTAGTTGAAATCGTCCAACCCTCCGGTGAGCAGGACTTTTTTCAGCTCCCCCAGATAGTGGTCCCTGAGATAGGTCTCTTCTCCATAAAAAATGTAGAGATTGCCAATGTTCCCGGTCTCCAGTTCCCTGCGGAACTGTCGGTAAGCTGAGTCGTCCTCTTTCTTCTGAAAGGCCATGATACCCCTCCCCTTTTCACATAACGGCAACAGTATATCATAAGCGCGGCCCTTTTGCAAGTTGAAAGTTTTTGTCTTTCAAAATATGCCTTGATGCACTGTTTTTTCTCCATCCATCTCCCTTTTGTTGGGCATTATCTCCGAATCAGAATGCAAAAGAAAGGACCCCGGTCCATACGAACCGAAGTCCTTCTGCGTTGGTCTTCTTACCGAAAGGCCCGGGTCAACTGGTTCCACAACTCCAGCATGCGGAATCTGACCACATATCCCTCGCTCTCCCCGGTGATCAGTTTCACCTGATCCTGGGTGAAATTCCCCGCCTCCCGGGTCACCTCGCTTACCGCGTTCATGCAGAGGGGCGGAAAAACCACGCACCACCAGTTATGTCCCTCCCCCTCTCCAACAACAATTTTCAGCGCGGTATAGCGGCCGGCAGGCAGAGCAAAGTCGGTATATTCCTTGGTGGGAAACCACTCATCCTCCGCGATGCGGGCGGTCACCGCCGCCCCGTTGGAGACCTGCGCGCCTGCCTGGGCAAGTTCTTCCAGGTGCTCCTCCAAGATCCTCCGTGCCTCCTCCTGGGTGGTCACTCCCTCCAGCCAGGGCTGAGCCTGGGCCAGCACCGCATCCCGGACCTGCAGTTTCACCGCCTGATCTTCCTCCGAATCAGAGGCCCCCACCACATGGAGCCGCACCAACTCCCCCGCCAAGGCCCGCTGCTCCGCAGCCAGCCAGGTGCCCATAAGCATGGCAGCGGCCACTCCCAGCAAGAGCGCCAGCTCCCAACGATGTAATTTGCTGTTTCCGTTTTTCACGTCAACTCCTCCTTAAAAGTGAGCTGACATCATTTTGGACCGATTTTCTTTCCCTCATACCTGAAAAAGGTATTTTTTTCAAAAAAATCCCGCTCTGTCCAGCTTTTGGGCAGAGCAGGATTTTTTCTTTTTGCAGGTTATATGGTTTGCACCAAAAAGGTCTCCCGGATATGCCTCTTCAAATTCCGGTGTGTTTGTTCCGCCAGATCCTGCCGATCAAAGATCCCAAAAACAGTAGGACCGGTCCCTGTCATGCAGGAGCCCAAAGCGCCTCCGTCCAAAAGGGCCCGCTTCAGCTCCTCCACCCGCTCCCTCCGTTTGGGGGGCAGAACCTCCTCAAACACATTGTAAAGCCGGCGAGCCACGGCGTTTAGATCTCCCCGCTCAATGGCGGTGAGCATACCGGCAGTGTCGGGGTGACAGCGCACCTTTCTCTCTCCCAGCTTGGCAAATAGCTGGGGAGTAGAGACCGGAAAATCCGGTTTGACCATGACCACATGACAGGCAGGCAGCGCGGGCAAGGGCGTAATGCGTTCCCCCCGGCCCTCGGCAAGGGCAGTCCCCCCCAGGACGCAGTAAGGCACATCAGAGCCCACCTTTTTCCCGATCTCGGCAAGCTCATCTATATTCAGCCCCAGGCCCAGCAGTTCATTCAGTCCTCGGAGTACCGCAGCAGCGTCTGAGCTCCCTCCCGCAGTTCCCGCGCATACCGGGATCTGCTTTTTCATCTCAATGGAGAGCCGACCCAATTTGACCCCGGTGGACCTTTGCAGCTCCTGGGCCGCTTTGAAGGCCAAATTTCTGCCATCCAAAGGGAGAAATCCCAGATTGGCAGAGAGGAAAATGCCCTCCCCCTCCTCCCGGTTCAAGGTCAGGGTATCGGCAAGGGAGACCGACTGCATCACCATTTTCATCTCATGGTAGCCGTCCTCCCGCTTGCCCAGCACGTCCAGAGTCAAATTCAGCTTGGCGGGGGCCCTCACAACAACAGATGGCACTGTTCTCCCTCCTTCCGACGCCCCTTTTTTATTTTACCTCAGGCTCTCCAGGAACCGGCCTAAGCGCTCCAGGGCCTCGGCCAAGTCCTTCATGGAGGCGGCATAGCAGGCCCTCACAAACCCCTCGCCCCCAGGGCCAAAGGCAGAGCCGGGAATCACCGCCACATGCTCCTTTTCCAGGAATCGGTCGCAGAACTCCTCCGAACTCAGCCCCGTGGAACGAATACAGGGGAAGGTATAGAACGCGCCTTTGGGCTCAAAGCAGCTGAGACCAAGCTTGCGGAATCCGTCCACCAGGAACCGGCGGCGGCCATCATACTCGCTCTGCATAGCCTCAATATCCCCGTCCCCGTGGTCCATGGCCTCGATAGCGGCGTACTGGCTGGTGGTGGGGGCTGACATAATGCCGTACTGGTGAAGTTTGGTCATAGCGGTGATCAGCTCCTTGGGGCCGCAGAGGTAACCCATACGCCAGCCAGTCATGGAATAGGCCTTGGAAAATCCGTTGACCACAATGGTCCGCTCATACATATCCGGCAGGTTGGCCATGGAGACATGGCGCTGGCCGCCATAGGTCAGCTCGGCATAGATCTCGTCCGAGATCACCATGATGTCGGTGCCCCTGAGCACCTGAGCCAGGGCCTCCAAATCAGCCCGTTCCATGATCCCGCCCGTGGGGTTACAGGGGAAAGGCAGCACCACCGCCTTGGTCCGGGGGGTAATGGCCCGCTTCAGCTCTTCAGGCGTCAGGCGGAACTCATTTTCCGCCTTGGTCTCCACATAGACCGGCACGCCGTGGGTCATGGACACCAAAGGGCCATAGCACACGAAGGAAGGAGTGGGAATGATGACCTCATCCCCCGGCTCCAGCATACACCGAAAAGCCAGGTCCAGGCCTTCGCTCCCTCCCACTGTGACCAGGATCTGCCCCGCCGGAGCGTATTCCAGATCAAACCGGCGTTTGAGATACCTGGAAATAGCGGAACGCAGATCGGAAAGGCCGGCGTTGGGGGTATATTTGGTAAAACCCTTCTCCAGAGAATAGATTCCGGCGTCACGGATATGCCACGGAGTCTGAAAGTCAGGTTCCCCAATGCCCAGAGAGATCCCCCCCTCCATACCCTGGAGAAGGTCAAAATATTTCCGGATACCTGAAGGCGGAACATTTCTGATCCGCCCGCACAAAACTTTATTGTAGTCCATCACTCAAGCACGAACCTTTCCTCCTGTGTCTCCTGTACCGGGAAAATCAGGTGTTTTTCCTTATATTTCTTCAAAATAAAGTGGGTGGCGGTGCCTGTCACATCCTCCAGAGGGGCCAGCTTCTCCCCTACAAAGAGGGCAACTTCTTTCAGCGTACGGCCCGAGATGATCACAGTGAGATCAAATGATCCGCTCATCAGATAGACTGACTCCACCTCGTCATACTGGTAGATCCGCTGGGCGATCCGGTCAAAACCATCGCCCCGCTGGGGCGTCACCTTCACCTCGATAAGAGCGGTGACCGCCTCACGGTGGGTTCGGTCCCAGTCCACGATAGTTTTGTAGCCCAAAATGATCCGCTCTTTCTCATACCGGGCAATATCGGCGGCCACCTGCTCCTCGGTGGTTCCGATCATAGCAGCCAGTTGGGCATGAGTCAGGGTGGGGTCATTCTCCAGCAGTTGAAGCAATTTTGTATCCATAGACGTCTCTCCTTCTGTAAAGGAATTTTACTTAATAGGTATGGTCACAGACCTCTTTGATCTTAGCCTGAATGACCTTTAAGTCGTCAAAGGTCTCCGGGCGGCGGCGGGGATCCCGCAGGATGGCGGCTGGATGAAACAGAGCGATGCGCAGGATCCCATCCTTTTCAAACCACTGCCCATGCTCCCGGCTGATCTTGAAATCCTCCCGAATATAGGTCATGGCGGCGATCCGGCCCAGGCAGATGATGATCTTGGGATGAAGGAGCCGGATCTGCTCCTCCAGCCACTGGGAGCAGGCCTGCTGCTCAATGTTCATGGGGTCCCGGTTCTGAGGCGGGCGGCACTTGACCATGTTGGCGATGTACACGTTCTTCTCCCGGCTCAGGTCGATGATCTCCAGCATATCGTCCAGAAGCTTGCCGCCCCGGCCTACGAAAGGATGACCAGTCAAGTCCTCCTGCTCTCCGGGGCCTTCCCCGATACACAGGACTTCGGCGTCAGTGGGGCCCTCGCCAAAGACCACATTGAGCCGGGTATCTGCCAATCCGCACCTCTTGCAGGTCAAACACCGGGCTTTCAAGTCTTCCCATTCATTCATGATTTTTCTCCCCTTTCCACTTTTCTTTCTTATCATATCACAACCGCCTGAAAATGCAAAGCTATGACGGCAATTTTTTTGTCCCTCCCTTGCTTTTCCTCCCCCGCCGTGATAGACTGAATTTGACTGATTTCCACATAAACAGTATAAAAGAGGAGGAGTACTATGGACGAAAAGCTGCGGCAGGAGATCTGTGAGGTCTGTCATCTGCTCTATGACCGGGGCTATGTGGTCAGTAACGACGGTAATGTGTCGGCCCGAACCGAGCGGGGCACCGTGCTCATTACCCCCTCAGGAGTTGGCAAGGGGCGAATAACCCCCGATATGCTGGTGGAAACTGACCTGGATGGCCATATCCTCTCCGGGGACAGGCACCCCTCCTCGGAGAGCAAAATGCACTGGATGGTCTACCGGGAAAGGCCCGATGTAATGGCCGTGGTCCATGCTCACCCGCCCCTCTCCACCGCCTTCGCCATCTGCCGGAAACCGTTGAAGGAGCTCTATCTGGCTGAGATGGTGGTGGGTCTGGGCGAGGTCCCTGTGACAGAGTTCGCCATGCTCTCCACCGAGGAGGTCCCCAACTCGGTAAAGCCTTTTGTTCAGGACCACTCTGCTGTCCTTCTGGCCAACCACGGCGCCCTTACCTGGGGGCCATCTCTCCTCTCAGCCTTTGACCGCATGGAGACTGTGGAGCAGACTGCCAAAGTCTACTACTATGTTTCCCAACTCGGGGGCGGAGTGGAAATGACACAGGAACAGGCCGACACCCTGCGCTCCATGACCGGCTTTTATCAAAAGCTTGCCCAAAAGCGGGAGGACCAACGATGAAAACCGCCGAAGAGATGATCGCCACCCTGGGGCTTGTCCCCCTGGAGGATGAGGGTGGGTGGTACAAGGCTATGTGGCGTTCGGCCGACGACACCACCGCAAGCTTCATTTATTACTTTTTGAAGAAGGGTGAACGGTCCCGCTGGCACAAGCTTCACACCTCCAACGAGGTCTGGACCTGGTGCGCCGGGGGCAGCCTGGAAATGACTCTGGGCGGCACAGGAGAACGCCCGGTGACAGAAAGCAAAACCATCTTTGGTCCCAGGCTGGGAACTGATTCAGGTTATGTGAGCGTAGCCCCCGCCGGGCACTGGCAAACCACCCGGGTGGTAGACGGAGACTGGGCTCTGGTGACTTGCGTGGTATCCCCCGCCTTCCAGCCCGAAGACTGCTATCTTCCCCACCCTCCCATTGAGGCCGATCTGACCGGAGCGTGATCTTTCCCTATGTTGATGAAGGAGGTATTTTCTATGGACTTTTCTCTACAGGGCAAGGTGGCCGTGGTCACCGGGGTCAGCCGGGGGCTGGGCCGGGCCATGGCCATCGCCTTGGCTCAAGCCGGGGCCGACATCGTGGGCGTGGGCTACCACGGCATGGGCACCACTAAGGCCGAGATCGAGGCGTTGGGCCGAAAGGCCTTTGAGATCACCTGGGACCTGGCCGACAGCGACAGAGCCCCCCAGTTGGCCTGCCAGTGCATGGATGCCTTTGGCCGGGTGGATGTTTTGGTGAATAACGCCGGTATCATCCGCCTTGCCGCGGCCCAGGACCACACCGCCGAGGATTTTGACGCTGTGATGGAGGTCAATCTCCGCTCCCTTTTTCTTCTTACCCGGGACATTGCAAATCAGATGATCGGACTTGGGGGAGGAAAGATCATCAATGTCTGCTCGGTCCAGTCCTGCCGGGGCGGCTCCGGAGACGCCGCCTATGTGGCCAGCAAGCATGCCGTCCACGGCCTGACCCGGGCCTGGGCCAACGAGTGGGCCAAATACAACATCAACGTGAACGCCATCGCCCCGGGATATATGGTCACCGATAATACGGCCACCCTCCGGACCAAAAAGGACGCCGTGGCGGCCATCAACGCCCAGATCCCCGCCGGCCGGTGGGGGCAGCCCGAGGATCTCATGGGCCCGGTGGTCTTCCTGGCCTCCTCCGCCTCGGACTATGTAAACGGCCACATGCTGGTAGTTGACGGCGGGTATCTCAACTGTTGAGCTTTCCTCATTCCGACAGGAAAGCCAAAATTGACCGGAAATTGTGGGCTTTTTTTCTGATATTTTGTCAAAATTCATTCTTGCCATTTTTCCGAAACATGGTATTATATACTTGTCGTGGTTTTTCCACAAAATTCAAAGGGTAAAAAACATTAAGGAGGAACAAGAAATGAAAACGAGCAAGAAAATTCTCGCCCTGCTTCTGTCCGTGGCCATGCTGTTCACGATGGCTTCCTGCGGCAAGAAGGAGGAGAAGACCGGCCTGAAGATTGCCATCTGCACCAGCCCCAACACAGTGGATGACGGCTCCTTCAATGAGGACAACTACAACGGTATTCTGAACTTCATCAAGAGCCGCGGCGATATTGATACCGTGACTCCCGTCCAGGAGACTAGCGGCGACTCTTCCGCTGCCGTCCAGAAGGCCACCGAGATCGTGGGTGACTACGATGTTTTGGTGTGCACTGGTTTCCAGTTCGGCGGCATTGGCGCTCTGGCCAAGGATAACCCTGACAAGAAATTCATCTTGGTGGACTCCTTCCCCGCTGACGCCGACGGCAATGAAGTGGAACTGGAGAATGTTTACGCCATGCAGTTTGCCGAGCAGGAGTCCGGCTTCTTCGCCGGCATTGCCGCTGCTCTGGAGACCAAGACCGGCAAGGTGGCCGTGGTCAACGGTCAGGCTTTCCCCTCTAATGTCAACTATCAGTTTGGCTTTGAGTCCGGCGTGAACTACGCCGTCAAGAATCTGGGTGCCACCGCTGAGCTGGTAGAGCTGGAGTCCTACGCCGGCACCGATGTGACCGGTACTCCTGTTGGCGGTAACTACACTGGCAACTTTGGTGACCTGGAGGCTGGCAAGGCTCTGGGCAACGCTCTG
>JAGBDQ010000327.1 GCA_017937415.1 Oscillospiraceae bacterium | reverse complement strand
TGGAGCCCGGTCAGGCCGTTGATCCACATTTTGCTGGGGGAGAAGGTATGGCACCAGGTAATGATCCCGGCGCAGGATTCGTCAAAATTCGCCTCCTTCACCACCCGGGCGATCTCATCGTTACTTTTGGCAGTCACCTTGTAAACCAGGGGATAGGGCAGAGCATTGCTCAATTCCTTGGCCATTTCTGCAGCCCGCCGGGCCACCGTATCCAGCACCTCGGGACCGTACAGGGTCTGAGAACCCACTACAAACCAGAATTTATATTCCTTCATGGCAAGACCTCCTCAAATATGCTCGATGGCGGAACGCTCCACCTGCAGGCCAGCCTTGTACCGCTCCATATAGACATGAAAGCCTGCCACATCCTCCAATACGGGTGTGATGGTGGTCTTTTTTGCCTCACGGAATACCTGTCTTTCCAAAAACTGCTCCAGCGGCTCCTCCCCATAAAACAGGTAAAGAGCCAGAAGGGCC
This sequence comes from Oscillospiraceae bacterium, assembly GCA_017937415.1. Classification (GTDB taxonomy): domain Bacteria; phylum Bacillota; class Clostridia; order Oscillospirales; family Oscillospiraceae; genus Vermiculatibacterium. Next base: position 1,898 of record JAGBDQ010000327.1, on the reverse strand, counting down.
ATTCCATACGGACCGCCCTCCCCTGCCGTCTCCATACAGGTCACCGGGGCGTTGCAGACGGCGGCCAGATACCGCTGGCCCACCACGGGGGTCTTAAAGAGCCCTCCGTGGCCAGTGAGGCTGTCGATGGCCACCCGCTCGGAGGTCAGGATATCCATACCCAGCTTCAGGGTAGCCATGGTGGAATAGAGCTGGGCCCGGAGAAAATTGGCCAGGGTAAAATGGCTCTCCGCCCGGCGGAGCACCATAGGCCGCCCCTCGTCCAGGTGGGTGACTCCTTCCCCCGCCAGGTTGTTATAGACCAACACGCCGCCGCAGTCCGGGTCGCCCTCCAGGCTTTTCTCATAGAGCTTCGTGTAGAGCTCCCCGGTACCGGGGGCAGCGGCAAACAGTTGGGCGGTCTCCTTCAGGATCCCGGCCCAGGCGTTTATGTCAGTAGTGCAATTGTTGCAGTGGACCATAGCCACCGGGGCCCCGGCGGGGGTGGCCACCAGATCGATCTCCTCATAGACCTGCTCCAGGGGTTTTTCCAGCACCACCATGGAGAAGATGGAGGTGCCTGCCGACACGTGTCCCGTCCGGGGGGCCACAGAGTTGGTGGCCACCATACCGGTGCCCGCGTCCCCCTCGGGGGGACAGAAGGGGATGCCGGGGGGAAGCCGCCCGCCCAGCAGGGCCGCGCCCTCCCCGGTGAGAGCACCTGCCAGAGTCCCGGCCCGGAGCACCTTGGGCAGAAGCTCCCGCAGCTTCCAGGGATACCCTCTGGGCGCCAGCAGGGCCTCCAGCTTGTCCAGCATCTCCGCCCGGTAGGTCCCGGTTTCGCTGTCCACCGGGAACATACCGCTGGCCTCCCCGATGCCCACGGCGTTCACCCCGGTGAGCCTGTAGTGGACATACCCGGCCAGGGTGGTGATGTGGGCGATCCGGGACACATGCTCCTCCCCGTTCAGGATGGCCTGATAGAGGTGGGCAATGCTCCACCGCTGGGGGATGTTGAAGCCAAAGAGTGCGGTGAGTTCCGCCGCGGCAGGGCCGGTGATGGTATTCTGCCAGGTGCGGAAAGGCACCAGCAGGTTCCAGTCCTTGTCAAAAGCCAGGTAGCCGTGCATCATACCCGAGATCCCCATGGAGGCGATCTTCCGCTCCTTCAGCGGGGCCAGAGCGGCCCGCAGGCCGGTCCAGACCTCCTCCAGAGGGTAGGTCCACACTCCGTTTTCATAGGAGCTGCTCCAAGTATAGTCCCCGGCGGCCACCGGGGAGAAATCCTCCCCGATGGCCACCGCCTTGATCCGGGTGGAACCAAGCTCGATGCCTAAATAATACTGCTCATTTCTCATACAGCTTTTGCCTATCAGAAGTTCATGCCCGTTGCGAAAATGCACATCCATGTCATCAGGACAGCCGCCGTGATCGTTCCCGGCCAAATGGATTTTGTCTTTTTATTGAGATAATAGCAGGACATATTGATCATCCAAAAGCCAACCGACACGCCCAGCAGGGTTTCAGCGCCGAAGCATCCACGATTCTCCGCAAACAGGCAGATATGCGGCACCAGCAGCGCATACACAAAAGCGACAAACATCAGCAGCATTGCAAGAGTTCCAACCAAATTGGTAAAGATAACTTCCTTCTTCACATTGTTTTCATGGCCGGAAATCGTTTTCTGCGCGATCGCGTTCATAAAGATAAATGCGTACAGGCACAGAAGGATCGGGATAAATTTATACTTTACCTTTGTGGGCTCCAGAAGCGCAAGCTCATTGTTGAACCAAACAACGTGGATATTGCAGCCCGTAAATGTTGCATAGAAGACAAATATGCCATAAACAATGGCAAACACGGTGAATGCGAAGAGGATACTCCTCAGGATATATTTGAAGTCGAAGCCTTTGTCATCC
>JAGBDQ010000326.1 GCA_017937415.1 Oscillospiraceae bacterium | reverse complement strand
TCCCTCAAAAAATTGAATTATCTTATTCTTCGAAAAAGGCCAGTTCGTCTCCTCTTTGAAATCCATTTCAAAAAATCTATGAGTTCCTCACAGGTCAAGGGAACCAGATTTGTCTGATAATGTTCCCAATACTCATCTTGTATCTCTCGCCAATCATGATACGCTTTCTTCGTCAGTACCATATCTCCATTATCCAAGTATATCAAAGTTGCTTTGGCTTTTGTCACATCCGCACCCCCTAAAACAAAACGCCCTTGCCTCCCATAGGAGACAAAGGCGCACACCTCTGCGGTACCACTCCTGTTCCGCACAAATATGCGGCACTCGTGCGCGCGGTAACGGGCGCTCCCGCCGGGGCTTACTCTGTTCAGCTCCGCTGCTCTGAGGTGATCCTTCCCCCGTCCTCCCTGACCGCCTTTCACCAAAGCGGCGGCTCTCTGGGCAGTTTGGATGGGGTACTCGTCCTCTTCCTCGCATTTTACGCATTCGATTGTAGCCGTTTTTCCCTTCGATGTCAAGAGAAAATAGGCAAAAAAGTGCCCGGCGGGGCTCCGCTGGGCACTTTCCTCACTCAGATCTCATAGTCCTTCCCGAACTTCAAATTATTGAAGTCGATGCGGCGGGTGGGCTCGGCGTCCTCATCCTCGTCGTCCTCGGCGGGATCATCCGCCGCTACAGGCAGGACCCTCCGGGTCTCCCGGTCGTCGTCCTCCTCGTCCTCCCCGTCCCGGGGGTAGAGGGGCCCTCTGGGCAGGGTAGGCTCGTTATCCTCAATGAGCACAGGGTCAAAGGCCTGGGCCGCAGGCTCCTCAGGAAGCTCAATGTCCTCCTCAACAGCCTTTTCCACCGCCGAGCCGATGGCCTCAGCGGTGGCGGCCACGGGGTCGGCCTGACGGGCCACGGCCACTAACTTGGAGAGGCTGCCGATGTACTCCACCTCGTGCTGGTAAAGCTCCTTGAGCTTCACGATGTAGGAGGATGTGGCGCTCTGGGCGGCGGCCAGACGGGCCTGCTCGTTGGCCACCTCCTGACGGATGGCCTGGATCTTCTCCTGGGCCTCCTCCTCGGCCTCGTGAACGATGGAGGTCCGCTTGGCCTCGGCGTCCGCCACGATCTGGTCGGCAGTTCTTTGGGCCACCAGCATGGTTTTCCGCATGGAGTCCTCAGTGGAGCGGTACTCCTCCACCTTGTCGGCCAGAATCTTCATCTTGGCCTTCAGAGCGGTATTTTCCTTGTAGAGGGTGGTATAATCCGCGGTGACCTGGTCCAGAAACTCATCCACCATGGCCATATTATATCCGCCGAAGGATGCCTTTTGAAAGGCGTGCTCGGCTACTTCCTGAGGGGTCAGCATCGTTCATCCCACGCTTTCTTTTATGTTAGGTTGCTGTGTCATGCTCCGCAAGGGTCTGGTCGCTCGGTCGCCGTCTCGCCTTCGGCTCGGTCAAGCGGTAAACGCTTGCCACTGGCAAGCACCGCCCCTCCGACTCGGGCTGGTCTTGGGGTCGTCATTCAGCCTTCGGCTGAACGACCGACCCGGACGTTTCACGGCTACGCCGTGAAGCGTCCCGCCCTCACTCCAGTCCAAGCTCCCTCACAGCCCCTTGCTCCACGCTTCGTTAGAAATACAGTCCGTTATTCTCCAGCTCATCAATGAGATCGCCTAAAATGTCCACATTGTAGGGGGTGATGATGTAGGTGGAGAGGGCCACCTTTTTCACCTTGCCCTCCTGGGCGTAAGCGGCGCCCGAGAGAAAGTCCAGGATCCGCCGGGACACATCCTTGCTGGTCTGCTCCAAGTTCAGGACCACGGTGCGCTTCTCCCGCAGGTGGTCGGCGATCTCGGCGGCGTTCTCGAACCGGTCGGGCTTCACCAGCACCACCTGAAGCTGAGTGGTGGTGTGGATGTTCACCACCTTGTTGCTCCGGCGGTCGGTACGGTCGCTCTCAAAGGGGGATGCGGCCTCGGCCCGGGCAGCGGTCTTCTCCTTCACCGCGGTGCGGTCCAGCTTGCCGGACCCCATAGTGTCAAAATCGTCAAAATCGTCCTCTTCCTCGTCCTCATAAGGGCGGGCGATCCGCTTGATCTCGTCGATCAGTCCCATTTTCAATATCCTCCTAAAAATGATGTCATGTCACCTGCCACCCCTTTGGGCAGCCTGGGTCCAAAAATAGCCGAACCCACCCGCACATGGGTGGCCCCTGCCCGGACGGCGTCGGGATAATCCCCGCTCATGCCCATGGACAGGCAGTTGAAATCACTTTTATTATCGTCTATTTTCTGTTTTATGTCAACAAAAAGTTGCTTCATTTCCCGGAAAAAATGGCCGCTCCCCGCCGACCGGGCGGCGGGAGGGATGGCCATGAGCCCCCGAAGACGCACATGAGAAAGTTCCAACGCCTTCTGCGCCAAGGCTTCCGCCTCCTCAGGAGGAACGCCGGACTTGGTCTCCTCCCGGCCAATATTTACCTGGAGCAGAATATCCTGCACTCTGTCCAGCCCGGCGGCCCGGACCTCAATGGCCTCCAGCAGGCGAAGAGAATCCACCGACTCGATCAGGTCCACCCGGCCCACCACATATTTCACCTTGTTGGTCTGAAGATGGCCGATAAAGTGGAGCCCGGCCGTTCCGTAAGCGTCGTGATCCAGGTGGGCGACAAGCTCCTGGACCCGGTTTTCCCCGCAGACCGTGACCCCGGCGGCGATGGCGGCGCGGATGGTCTCGTCGGTCTGGGTCTTGGTGGCGGCCACCAGGGTGACCTCCCCTGGGTCCCGGCCCGCCTCCCGGGCGGCCGCGGCAATATTCTCTTTGACCCGGCGGATATTTTCCTGCAGATCCACAGCGGTCATCTCTCTTTCCCCATCGGCGGATTCACTCCAGTACCTTGCCGTCCCAGATCTCCCCGGAGGAGATGATGACCTGATCCCCGGGACGAAGGGCCTTTTTGGCCTGCTTTTCCGCGGCGTCGTCAGGGACATCGGCCCGGACCAGGGCGTAATCCTCCCCCTGGGCCAATACCACCACCGGTTTCCGCTCGGCCTGGACCCCCACCTGCACATAGACACAGGTCACCGGGACCGACCCGGTCTCCCCGGTCTCCTTGTCGGTGACCGTCTCGGTCTCCACCCGAAGGGCCTGGGTGGGCACCCGGATGCCGGTCTGCCGGTCGAAGATCAGCTCTACCGTCTGACGGCGCAGGAGCGTAATATCGGAAAGGAACCGGTTGGAGGAGAGCACCACGGTCACCCGGCCCTCCTCACTTCGGCCTATCTGCTCCACCTTCATGTCCACCTCTCCGGACCAGTCCCGGGAAAAGCGGACCGTAACGGTCTTTCCCTCCTCCAGGCGCACGGAGTCCTCCTCCGCCATAGGACAGACGAAATACCAGGTGGAATCGGTAATGAGCTTTCCCAGAGCGGCTGGGCTCACGCTCACTCCGCCCTCCTCCAGCTTGTCCAACTCGCCGGGGGTCAGCTCCATGGCCTTCTCCGGGGTGAGCAGGGTCTCGTAGCCGTCCACCTGCCCGGAAAACACTCCGCTTTGTACGGTGGACACCTGGCCGGTGTTCTGCCCGATGAGGGCCCGGAGGGAGTCGATCTCCTCCCGGGTGGCCGACAGGGCCGCCTGAAGCTCATCTGCGTCCCCGTAGCGCTGGGCCTGCTGATAGACCGCGCTTTTGAAGGCCGAGGTCTGGCTCTCCAGCCGGGTAAAATCCCCACTCTCCACCGCGGAGCGAAGGTTGATGAGCGCGCTGAGCACCACCTGGCTGGAGCGCTCGGTCTGCTGGGTGCTCTCCCCCGCCAGGGCGATGGCGGCGGCAAGCTGGTTCGCTTCCGCCTGAAGGGTCTCCAGCCGTTCAGACCGCTCCAGAGCCATTTCATCGGCGTAAAGGTAGGCCACCACGGCCCCGGCCGACACCTTCTCCCCCTCGGTAGGGAGGAGCCGGACCACCCCGCCGCTGCCCGTGAGGACCTGCTCCTCACGGACCAGGAACCCGGTGGCCTCCAGAGTATCGTCCACCTCGTAGCTGTACGCCTGCACGGTGGGATAGGGATCATGAAAGCTCCTCCAGGCCGCCCCGCCCAGATAGAGCAGGATGGCCCCCAGGAGGAGAAGCATCAGGATTCGGTTGATGACGGTGCCTTGTTTCATGGAGGTTCTCTCTTTCTAATTTAGGTGGCTGTGTCACGCGGGCAGTCTCTGACTGCCGGGACTGTCGTTCCCCCCAAAAGGGGGAATGACGTCCCTGTGGGCCCGGGGTCATCATTCAGCCTTCGGCTGAACGATCGACCCTGGTCGCCTTACGGCGACCTACCCTCGCTTCAGTCCAGTGTCGCTCCTTGTCCGCTATTCCGCGCTTCTTTCTGGTGTCAGATCAATGTTATGTACCGGGGCGATGGTGGAGATGGCGTGCTTGTAGATCACCTGCTGCTTGCCGTCGGAATCCAGCACGACCACAAAGGAGTCGAAGCCGGTGATCTTGCCCCGCATCTGGAAGCCGTTCATCAGGAACATGGTCACGGGCTCCTGGGCCCGGCGGGCGCGGGCAAGGAACAGGTCTTGCAATTCGGTGGTTTTGGACATGGAAAACACCCTTTCTTTCTAAAATGTGTTTCCATAATATACCATTTCCGTCCCGAATACAGTCGCTTTTTGTCAGGCGCGGCGTTTGAATTGTTTTTCTAATTGGGCCTGGGTAAGCTCAATGGCCACCGGCCTTCCGTGGGGGCAGTATTTCACCTGTCCCGACATGACCGCCCTGGCCACCGCCTCCAGCTCCTCCCGGGTGTTTTTCCAGCCGCCCTTGATGGCCGCCTTGCAGGCCATGGTGTGGTAAAGCTCGTCCATGCGCTCGGTCTCCCCGGTGGTGCCGGTGAGGGCAAGCTTTTCCGCGATCTGGGTGAGGACGGCCTCCACCTCCCCCACCGCCACATAGTCCGGGACGCTTCGCACCGCCAGGGCGCCCCCGCCGAAGTCGGAGAGGTCGAAGCCGATTTTTTCCAGCTCCCCGGCGTACTCCAGCAGAAGGGCCCCCTCCTCGGGGGCGGGAGAAAAGACCACGGGGGCAATGAGGGTCTGGGCCATGGGGGTATAGTCCACGGCCCGCATTTTGTCAAAGTTCATCCGTTCATGGGCGGCGTGCTTGTCGATGAGGAAAGCCTTGTCCCCCTGCTCCACAATGACATAGGTGTGGAACAACTCCCCTATAATGCGCCAGGGTGTTTCCTGCTGAGGTTCTTCTTCAAGAACAGGAGCCGGCGCATTCCGAGGTGTCTGGGGAAGAATGGACGGTGTCTCCGGAATAGGCGCGGGGGGAACCACAGGGACGTCATTGGCCGTGCGGCTTGGCAGCGGCGAAGCCGCTACCTTCCCGGCAGCAGGCTTTATGGGGAAAGCCGCAGGGGCAGTCACTGTCTTCGGAGGTACCCTTTCCTCTCTCCGAGGCATAGGCGGCGGGGCGGGGACAGCCCGTTCCGCCGGGGTCTCGGGCGCTTTGGGCAGCTCAATTTCCATCTTATGGGACGCGGCAAAATCTCGGAGGGGCAGGGAGGTCTGCACCCCCTGCTCCACCTTGGGCCGCAGGGCCTCGGTCTGGACGGTTGGGCGGGTCTTATCCCCGCCCAGGGCGGAGAGGACGGCGTAGTAGACCGCCGAGAAAACCGCCCGCTCAGCCCCAAACTTGACCTCCTGCTTGGTGGGATGGACGTTTACATCCACCTGGTTGAGCTTCACCGTCAGATGCAGAACACAGCCGGGAAACTTGCCCACCATCTTCTGGTTGGCGTAGGCCTGCTCCAGGGCGGCGGTCATGGTCTGACTCTTGATGTACCGGCCGTTCACAAAGAAAAACAGGCTGCCCCGGGTGCCCCGGCAGCAGGTGGGCAGGGAGACAAAGCCGGACACGCTCATGTCCTCCCCGCTGCCCTCCACGGGCACGAAGCCCAAGGCCAGGTCCCGGCCCAGCACGGCGTATAGGGCGCTTTTCAGGCTGCCGTCCCCGGGGGTGAGCAGCTCCTGCTTTCCGTCCCGGAGAAACTTGAAGGAGACCTCCGGGTGGCTGAGTGCCTGCCGCTGGACCACCGCCAGACAGGCGGCCCCCTCGGCGGCGTCCTTCTTCATGAACTTCAGCCGGGCGGGTGTATTGTAGAAAAGGTCCCGCACCAGCAGGGTGGTGCCCAGAGGACAGCCCGCCTCCTCCTGGCCCAGCAGCTCCCCGCCCTCCAGGGCCAGGGAAGTGCCCAGAGGGTCCTCCTGCCGGCGGGTAAGGAGCTCCACCCGGGCCACCGCGGCGATGGCGGCCAGGGCCTCTCCCCGGAAGCCCAGGGTAGAGATGGCCTCTAAGTCGTACTCGTTTCGGATCTTACTGGTGGCGTGGCGGAGGAAGGCGGTGGGAGCCTCATCGGGGGAGATGCCGCAGCCGTCGTCGGTGACCCGGATGAGGGTCATGCCCCCGTTGCGGATCTCCACGGTGACTGTGTGGGCCCCCGCATCCACCGCGTTCTCGCACAGCTCCTTCACCACGCTGGCGGGCCGCTCCACCACCTCGCCGGCGGCGATCAGGTCGGCCACATGGGGGGCAAGCTGCTGAATATGAGGCATTTTCTTCACCTTCCTTTCAAAGTCCCAGCGCAAAGAGGGACAGGGCGTTGAATCCGGCGTGGAGGATCGTGCAGCCCCATACGCTGCCGCCGCTTTCGTAGCAGGCGGTCAGCGCGGCCGACATGGGGAGATAGAGAATGGCAAGGAGCAGATACCTGGGGTCCCCCAGGTCCAGGGCATACCGCCAGACGCGGGAGACGGCATAGAGCACAATGCTGATGGTCATGGCCACAGGGCGGCTGTACTCCCGCAGGTGGCCGTAAATATAGCCCCGGTAGACCACCTCCTCCACCAGGGGGATAAGGAGCAGGATCAGCGCCAGGGTGGGGCCGGGGGAGATGCGGAACTGCTCGGCATACTGCATGGGGACCGGGTCCCGGACCGGCCAAGGAAGAAACTCCAGCCCCAGCCGAAGTCCGCCTCCCAGCGCCACCCCCACCAGCACTCCGGTCAGATTCTCCGGGAGCCAATCCATCAACCCGGAGAGGTCCTTTTTCAGAAAGCTCCAAAAGGCCAGGGCAGCCAGAGCAAACAGGATCCCGTAGTAGACTACGTTGACCTGGGTCAGCAGCAGCTCGTCCTCCTGGGAGTACTGCCGCTGAAGCCACTCGCTGAGCCGGGGGAAAACCAGCACATAGAGAAGGATGAACACCAGCCCCCGCTGGTTCTCCGAATGGGTCATATTCAGTTTCCAGCTTCGGCGGAACATGGCGTTCACCTCCTTTCTTTGACTATAAAGCTTAAAGGGTCCTTGTAGGGGAGGGGCTTGCCCCTCCCGAAACGTGGTTCCATGCTGGGCGGGAGGGGACAAGCCCTTCCCTACGAAAGGGAACCGCGCTATGATCATCTGTAGGGACCGCCGTCCCCGGCGGTCCGGCCCTTTACGGTGACACCTTCTCCCAGGAGAAGGCTTTCCTTACAGTTCTTTTTTCCACTGGTAAATAAGGTTCATGGCCTCGATGGGGGTCAATGTATCCACATCCACCCCCCGGAGCTTGTCCGCCAGAGCCAGGGCTCCCATGTCCTCCATAGAGAACTGCCCAGCCTCCCCGGCGGGGGCGGCAGGGGGAGCCGTCAGGCTCCCGGGCTGCCAGTCGTGGGCCTCCAGCTCGTCCAGGACCTCTCTGGCCCGCTGGATCACCGGGGCGGGCACCCCGGCCAGCTGGGCCACCTCGATGCCGTAGCTGGCCTGGGCGGGGCCGGGAACGATCTTCCGGAGGAACAGAATGTCATCCTTTTTCTTCTTGGCGGCAATGTTGTAGTTCTTCACCCCGGGGATCTCCCCCTCCAGGGCGGTGATCTCATGATAATGGGTGGCGAAGAGAGTCTTGCACCCCAGACGTTTTTTATCGGCGCAGTACTCCAGCACCGCCCGGGCGATGGCCATGCCGTCATAAGTAGACGTGCCCCGGCCGATCTCGTCCAGAATGAGCAGGGACTTTTTCGTGGCATTTTTCAGCAG
>JAGBDQ010000325.1 GCA_017937415.1 Oscillospiraceae bacterium | reverse complement strand
CCCAGCCGGGCCACCTCCTCGTCGGTCTTGCCCTTGGGATCCATGCCCCAGACGTTGACGGCAAAGTTTTTGAACTTGGGGACCCCCTCTTTATAAATGTGGCGGTACAGCACCGGGTGGATCACCGCCAGACCCTGGCCGTGGTTGCAGTCGGTGTAAGCCCCCAGCTGGTGCTCCATCTGGTGGCACTGAAAATCGGTCTTTTTGCCGATCTTCAGAATGCCGTTTTCCGCCATGGCGGACGCCCACATGAGCTCGCTCCGGGCCTCATAGCTCCCATGGTCGGTGAGGAGCAGGCGCATATTGGCGATGACGCTGCGCATGACCGCCTCGCTGATGTCGTCGGAAAGGTTATTGTGGTCGTGGGGCATGCCGAAATAGGTCTCCATGGCGTGGCTCAGGGTATCGAAGGCCCCGGACATGACCTGCTTGAAGGGCACCGTCATGGTGTAGTCCGGGTCCAGCATGGCGAAGGTGTTGTAGGATCCCACCACCCCGGCCTTGATCTTCTTTTCCTCGTGGGTGATGACGGCGCCGTTGTTCATCTCGCTGCCGGTGCCTGAGGCGGTGACCACACAGCCCATGGGGATAAACGCAGTGGGATAGGCCTTCCGGGTAAACTCCAGCTCCCAGATGTCCTCCTCCAGCATGGCCTGTGCCGAAACGATCTTACAGCAGTCGATGACGCTGCCGCCGCCCACCGCCAGAATAAAGTCCACATGGTTCTCCCGGCAGAGCCTGGCCCCCTCTTGGACCTTGGCGTAGGTGGGGTTGGGCATGATGCCGCCGAACTCCACCACGGTCTTGCCCGCGCTTTCCAGAATTTCCATCATCTGGTCATAGACTCCGGTCTTTTTCAGCGAGCCGCCGCCGTAGGCCAGCATCACGGTAGGGCCTTGCTGTTTCAACAGACAGCGGAGATATTCCTTCACGCAGCCTCTGCCGAAATAGACCTTGGTGGGATATTGAAAAATGAAGTTGTTCATAGTCATCCTCCTGCCCTTTCCCGCTCACTTTTGTCCGTCCACATCGGGGACCATCTCAGCATACTTTTTCAGCATCTCGGGGGTGCTGGTGTAGTAGCGGACCCCCTTGTCCAGGGCGGCGATCCGCTCCATCTCCTCCCCGGTGAGAGCAAAGTCGAAGAGGTCGAAATTGTCCTTGATGTGGGAGGGGTTCTTGGAGCCGGGGATCACGATATTGCCCGCCTGAATGTGCCAGCGCAGGATGATCTGGGCATTGCTCTTGTGGTACTTTTCAGCCAATTCAGCGAACAACGGCTCCTGAATGAGGGCCTTGTCCCCGTGGCCCAGGGGATACCAGGCCTGGATCACCATGCCCTCCCCGGCCAGAAACTGTTTCAGCTCTTTCTCCTGAAAGTAGGGATGGACCTCGGTCTGGAGGATGGCGGGCTTGACCTCGCAGACCGACAGGATCTCACGGATCTGCTCCTCACTAAAGTTGGAAAGGCCGATGGCCCGGACCTTGCCCTCCTTGTAAGCCTTCTCCATCAGCCTGTAGCCGGCCACATAGTTTCCGGCGGGCTGGTGGATGAGCAGCAGGTCGATATAGTCGGTGCCCAGCCGCTCCAGAGTCTTCTCCACTGCGTCAGCCTGCTCATAGAAGGAAGGCCACAGCTTT
>JAGBDQ010000324.1 GCA_017937415.1 Oscillospiraceae bacterium | reverse complement strand
GACTTCACAGTGGATGGTAGCCACCGGGAACCGGTAAGACCGGCCGTAATTCCGGGTGGCGGTATATTCCACCCCGTCGATGGTGAATTCCGGGTACATACTCTCCCTGGTGATGACAAGGTCCAGACCGTTTTCCTCGGCATACCGGAAAAGGGCCTCGGAGAACTCTTGGGGCGTGGTCACCGCCGTGTCGGGAATGAAGGTGAACCGCTTCTCATGCTCGGCCAGGGCTACCTTGCGGTAGTCGTTCAGCCAGCCCCGGAAGAAGCCGTCCCGGGCCTCGGGGGTATCCATCCGGGCGAGAAGGGCGTCCACATCCAGCTCCTCCAGGCCGGAGAGGGCGGCAAATTCTCCGCACAGGCGGATGGCCCCGGCAAGCTGCCGGGACTGTTCCTCCAGCCGATCCTGCTGTTCCCGGGCGGCCTGGGAGAGAGGGAGAGCGCCGGACAGAACGGCCTTCACCTGCTCCAGGGGCATATCCAGCATCCGCAGAGCCCGGATGAGCTTCAGGACGCGAATATCGGCCTCGGTATAGTCCCGGTAGTTGTTGTCCGGGTCCCGGGCAGGGGAGAGAAGACCCTGCTTTTCATAAAAGCGGATGTTGTCGGCGGAGACCCCGGAGAGCTGCTGGGCCTGTTTGATGTTCATGACATCAGCTCCTTTCCGGAACAAGGATAGACCCTGGAGCAGGTCCAATGTCAAGGGGGAAAATGATCTTTCAGCCGAAAACCTCCGCCGCGGTGATCACCTTCAAAAGAGATTCGTCTACTTTGTCCCTCCCATAGGCGTCTAAAAAACGTCCCCGGTACCGGTCGGTCTTCAGGTTGAACTCCAGGGACCAGACGCCCCAGAAAAGGTCGATGTGCCGGTCCCCCACTCCGCCGCAGCCCACATCAATAAAACCGGACAGAGCCCAGTCTTTCAGAATGACGTTGGGCAGGCAATAGTCCCCGTGGAGCAGGACCTTGCTTTGAAGAGCATCTTTTCCCGCGGACAGGACGGCATAGGCATCTTGGGCCGAGGGGTAGCCGAAGCTGTCGGGGAAGTGGGAGCTGTCGTAGGTCCCAGCACGGTAATTTTTCTCGGCGAATGCGAGGTATTCCGCTGTCCGGTCCGGGACCGGGCAGCCGGTGAAGTCGGCCTCATGGAGTCTCCGCAGCTCGTGGGCCAGGGTGTCGCACAGGCGCTTGGGGTCGGACAGGTACCGCTCATGGAGGCAATCCTCTCCATCCACGGCGGCGGTGAGGAGCCAGTCCTGGTCCCCTGTGATGTATTGCAGCACCTCCGGGCCAAGGCCCTTGGCGTGAAAGTATTTTGTCATTTGGGCCTCTTTCTCCAGGGTCCCCTTGCCGGAGACTTTCAGGTAGTATCCGTTTTCCTTTTCAACGAAATACACCTTGGCCTCAGGGGATGAGGAGCTGTCATAGACCGCCGCCCCGGAGAGGAAAGAACGGAGCTCCCGGGGCATCTCCTCCGGGATACCGGGCAGTAAGGTTTTCTTCATATCGCTGCTCCTTTGTTGTTTCCCTTTCACCGTGCCGAATTGCACGCGTTTAGAATTATGTAAACTGAATTCGACTCTAATTACGCTTCAGCAAAGCCACGCTTTCCACATGATGGGTCCTTGGGAAGAGGTCCACGGCGGCGGCCTTTTGGAGGGTATAGCCCTGTTCAGAGAACCGCTTCACATCCCGGGCCAGGGTGGCCGGATCGCAGGAGACATAGACCACCCGGGCCGGGGCCATTTGAGCGATGGAGCGGACTACATCCTCACTGAGCCCTTTCCGGGGCGGGTC
>JAGBDQ010000323.1 GCA_017937415.1 Oscillospiraceae bacterium | reverse complement strand
CTCCCCCCGCTGGGCCTGCTCCAGCCAGACGGGGTAGAGCTCCTCCACCTTGGCGTACACCTCCGTCTCGTCAAAGTAGGTGGTGCCGTCCCAGTCACTTCGCTTGCAGTTGCGGATGATCCAATCGTAGACCTCGCTGATCTGCTCCCGGGCGCTCTTCCCTTCGGTGGGGATCTCCTTCAGGATCTCCTCCGCCATGTAGTCCACATCGGCGTAGCCCAGGAAAATGGGCACCTCCCGGTAGCTCCTGCCCGCCGCCAGGGATCCGGGCGCCAGGCTCATCACCAGGGCCAGAGTCATAAAAATTGCTCCCAACCGTCTTTTCATGCTGATCTCTCTCCTTTTTTTCATGTTCCCTCTCAAAAACGGGGGTATTCTCCGCTCTTTGTGTCATCCTAATCATAGCACGGCTCTCCCTCCCTGGCAAGAACAGTTTCTCCCCCTCACCCCATAGTGTTTGTAACTCTTTTGTATCCACAAGATGTGGTCCATCTCCTTCCAAAACACACAAAAATCAACAAATCTTCCAAAAACTCTTGACGGGAGAGGAAAAAAAGTGTATCATCTCTTTTGTAACCAATTTGTAATCATTTGTTTCTTTCTCGTCATAAGCGAAAAGCGAGAAGGGATCTTACCTCAAGGTGAAAGAAGGGATCCTTTGTGGATGAACTCCTGCCCCGTCCGAATTCCATCGTTCTTCCCGCTCCCGTACGAAGCAAGGCTCCCGCAGCTCCCAAGCGGCCCCTTCTGCCTGAGCTGCGGCTGGGCTGGACCCTTCCCAACTTTCTGGAGCGCCGCACCAAGGCCGGCCCCGCCGTCTTTCTGACCCTGGCCCTGGCCCTCTCGGCCACCCCCGCGCTGGTCCACCTGTACAGCCCCTGTGTTCAGGTCTCGGTGAACGGGGTGGACATGGGCCTGATTGAAAACCGGGCCATGGTGGAATCCGCCGTGGAGAAGGTGGAGGCCCGCGCATCCCGGATCCTGGGCTATGACTACACCCTGGACGCCGCCATCACCTACGACTTCCGCATGGCGCTCCGGGAGGAGCAGACCACTGCCGCCCATGTGGAGACCTACCTCTTCGACCAGATCGGCGAGGTGATGCAGACCTCGGTGCTTACCGTAAACGGAAAGACCCTGGGCGCCACCGACGACGCCGACGGGCTCCAGGCCCTTCTGGACTCCATCATGGCGCCTTACGTCAATGAAAACACCATTTCCGCCGTCTTCCTGGAGTCTCTCTCGGTGAGCCGGCAGTATACCCCCACCAGCGATATTATGGAGCTGTCTGACATGGGCAGCATCCTCACCTCCAACTCCATGGAGCAGGTGGACTACACCGTCCAGTCCGGCGAGACCTTCTCGGGGATCGCCGCCAGCCTGGGGATGAGCATGAAAGAGCTCCAGGCCCTCAACCCCGGCGTGGACGTGAACTGGCTCCATATCGGCGATGTGCTCACCGTGAGCCAGGCCGTCCCCTACCTGTCGGTACGCACCATCGACAACCTGACCTACGAGGGAGAGGTGGAGTTCCCGGTGGAAAAGGTCCCCGACGACTCCATGTATGAGGGGGATTCCAAGATCCTCACCCCCGGCGTGGCGGGAAGCGCCATCTATAACGCCGACGTGACCTATGTGAACGGCATGGAACAGGAGCGGGTCATCAACTCCATGGACGTGCTGACCGAGCCGGTCACCCAGGTGGTGGCGGTGGGCACCAAGGAGCGGCCCAGGACCATGGCCACCGGCCATTTCCAGTGGCCTCTCCGGGGCACCCTGACCTCGGGCTACGGCACCCGGTATATCTTCGGCTCTTACTCCTTCCACGGGGGCATTGACATCGCCGCCCCCTACGGGACCACCATTTCGGCGGCCGACGGCGGCAAGGTCATCCACGCCAGCAACGACGGCACCGGCTTTGGCCTCTATGTGGTGGTGGACCACGAGAACGGCCTGAAGTCCTACTACTGCCACTGCTCCAGCCTGCTGGTGCGGGTGGGCGACCGGGTCTACAAAGG
>JAGBDQ010000322.1 GCA_017937415.1 Oscillospiraceae bacterium | reverse complement strand
CGGCGGAGGCAACGAGATCTACTGCGCCGACACCCTGGAGGAGCTGGCTGCCAAACTGGGCTTTGAGGGTGAGTACGCCACAAACTTTGTGGAGGCGGTGAAGCGCTACGACGCCATGGCCGCCGCCGGCAAAGACGAGGACTACGCCAAGGCGCCCAACCTGCTCTTCCGGATCAGCGAAGGCCCCTTCTACGCAGAGAAACTCTCCCGCCGTACCGGCGGGGCATTGGTGACGCTGGCCGGCCTCTTTGTCAACGGGGACCAGCAGTGCCTGAACCAGAACTTTGAGCCCATCCCTGGCCTCTACGCTACCGGCAATACCTCGGGCGGCAGGTTCGTTCTTCAGTACACAGCCTCCATGAACGGTCTGAGCATCGGCTTTGCAACTGTTTACGGCGCTCTGCTGGGCGAGTACCTGGGGGAGAAGGCCCCTGATGTTTCCACCGGCGACTCGTCCACCTCGGCCAAGGGTACCCAGGGGTAAGAGATGGAAAAGAAGCCGCTGCTCCTTTACCTGGATATCCCCTTCTGCCCCGGCCGGTGCGCCTACTGCGCCAAGCCGGCCCTGGAGCCCCGGGCCGACTGGCGGGAAGGATACATAGAGGCCCTGGGGCGGGAGCTCCGTGCCCAGAAGGACAGCCTGCCCGACTATGAGGTAAAGGCGGTCTGGGTGGGGGGCGGTATCCCTGGCCACATGGCGGACCCCCAGCTGGGAGAGCTCCTGCGGGAGCTGCCCCGGCTCCTTCCCTGGCCCCTGACGCCGAGATCACCCTGAAGGTCCATCCCGGTATGTTCAGTGTGGACACCCTGGAGCTCTGCCGCCACGGCCATGTGACCCGGCTCAGCGTGGAGTATGTGACCCGGAACAGCTATGAGTATGAGAGTCTGGGCCGGTTCCTGGCCCCGGACGCCATGGACACCACCCGCATGGTGCTGGGAAATTCCAAGCTTGAGCTGAGCTTTGACGTGCTCACCGGCCTGCCCGGCCAGACCGACGCCACCCTGCTGGAAGGCCTGGGGGCCGCGGTGAGTTACGGCGCCGGGCACATCAGCCTCTATCCTTTGAAGCTGCTCCCGGGCACGGCCCTGTGCCAACGTTGGGAGCAGGAGGGGGAAAAGCTCCGGCAGAACCAGCGTCGGCGGCTCCCCGGCGAGGGGGAGAAGACCGCCATGGTCCGGCGGGGCGCGGAGTTTCTGACAGCCCACGGCTTCCGGGAGTATCTGCCGGGCCGCTGGGCCCTGCCCGACCGGGAATGCCGCTATTTTACTCTGGAGGAGGCCCACGCCGAGGTGCTGGGCTGCGGCCTGGGGGCGGTCACTCTTTTGGAGGGACTCCGATCCGAGAACACCTCCGATCTGTCTATGTACCTCCGTTATTCCAACCGGCCTGACAAGCTGATCTGCCGGGTGGAGAAACTTTGAAACGCTTATTCCATTCCTTTTCCTTTTGATATGCAGGAACGCCCGGCGGAATCAACCGCCGGGCGTTCCTGCATCTATGGATTCTGCTCTTTGCGAGGTGTGGGTAAAGGGATCAGGATACTCAGGGTAAAGCTGGTCCCGTCGGCGCTGGTGGCCACTGTCCCGCCGTATTTCTCTACCGCCTGGGAGATGCCCCGCAGGCCGTAGCCGTGATTTTCCCCGTCACTCTTGCTGGTGCGGTAAAAACCATCGTCGCCCTTTTGGGGCTCTGTTCGGTAATAATTCTGGACGGTGAAAAGGATCATGTCCTTCACGGGGCAGAGCTTCAGGTGGATGACCCGCTTCTGCTCCGGAAGGTCTTCCACCGCCTCGATGGCGTTGTCCAGAGCGTTGCCCACCATAACACACAGGTCCAGCCCATCCATAAAGCTCAGGCTCTGCCCGTCGGCATAGGGGACCAGCTCAATGTACTTCTGCTGGCAAAGGGTGATCTTTTCGGCCAAAATTACATCCAGGTATTCGTTGCCTGTGTTGAGGGAACTTTCCAGGGGGTGCATGATCTGCTCGATATCGTTGGCCAGCCGGGCCTGGGTGGACTGGCCCTCCCCGTCGGCCCGGAGGGCCAGCAGATAGTTTTTCATGTCGTGGTATTTCTGCTGGATGGCGCTGGAGGCGGCCTTTTGGGACAGGTAGGTTTCCCGCTGTTTCTGTAAAATGTCCTCCATACGCTTCATCTCCTTTTGCTGGAGTTTGGCGGAGAGGGTGTTGTCGGTGAGGATGGCCACCATCAGGTCGCTGAACCCCAAAAGCAGAAGGAGAAGGCCGATCCGCAGCCGAAAAAAGGGGCGGGACAGGGCGGCAGTGGTCTCCTGAAGGATAAATTGCAGATTCCGGGCGTAAGCGTAGACAAGGAAGGGGAGAAGGACCAGACTCATCTGCCCCCAGCTGAACCTGGATTTCTCGTGCCGGAAGATCCAGGGACGGAACAGGAGGGTCATCACAAGTCCGATCAGCAGGGAGAGAAGGGTGTGGATCAGATTCTGCCATCCAACGGAGAGATTCCCCAAATGGGGAGAGACCAGCAGATGGAAAATCAGATCGTAGCTCATGATCTGGGTCAGCTCGCCCATGACCACAAAGACCACAGAGCCGTAAAAGGCGGTGCGCCAGTCGGTCTTTTTCAGCAACAAGCACAGCCCGGTCCAGCAGCACAGGCTCAGCAAAATATCCCAGGTCACGGTGGGGAAGGCCCAGAAGCGGATGAGGGTGGGACCCCCGATACACAGCAGGCAGGCCGTCAGGACCCGGCCCGGTCGGAAGCCGCTCCGGGGGGAGAGGGGGGCGATGAAAAGAAGAATCAGCCCGCCCCAGCCCAGGCGGAGCAGGAGCCAGCCCAGATCCCGCAGCTGGAGGATGTTGCCCATCAGAACGCACCTCCCGCAAAGTCGGCCATGGCCCGCATAAAGTCCTCCCGGCGGTATTTGCTCACCGGCAAAACCGTCCCGGCCACCACGGCATCGATGCGGCGGATGGTGTCCACAGCGGCCAGATTGACCAGGAAGGATGTGTGGCAGCGGAAAAAGCCCAGAGGCTCTATCCGCTGGGCCAGGCCCTGGATGGATTCGGTGATGGTCATGGCAGAGCCGTCCTTCATGTGGAGCAGAAGGGAGTGGCCCTGGGTCTCGGCGTACAAAAGCTCCCGGGTGTTGATGGAAAAAGTGTTTTTTCCGCTGCGGACCGGGATGCTGTGGCCCCTCTTTTGCCGAAGCCGCCGCAGGATGCGGGAGAAGGACAGCCGGCAGTTGTCCTCGCTCACCGGCTTGACAATGAAATCCATGGCCTCCACCGCGTAGCCCGCCAGAGCGCACTGGACCATGTTGGTGACAAAGACCAGCAGGACCTGGGCATCAAATTCCCGGATCCTGCGGGCGGCGTCCAGCCCGTTGACTTTGGGCATATCAATGTCCATGAGGATCAGGTCGGGCGATGGGGGGTAATTGGCCAGAATATCGGCGCCGTCAGCATATTTTAAGAGGCGGATCTCCTCACCGTTTTGGGCGAAAAATTGCTCTACCACCTGGCCCAGCGCCGCACTCTGAGCTGCATCGTCTTCAACCAAAGCAATGGTAAGCATAAGAGAGCCTCCTTTCGGGCTGCCAAAGCAGATATACTTAATTAAAGTATATCACAAGCGTACTAAAACCTGCAATCCCCATTCTGAAGGAACAAGAAAAGGAAGATTTTGGCAACAAATTTGAATGGAATAGCATCAAAAAAGCATCACTTTCCGAGAAAGCAAATCCATAAAACCCAGCAAACGGCTGAAACGAGTGGAAAGTCTTGAGGCACAGTGCTTTTCCAACATCCACTCCAAAACCGCGTGCCGAGGGGCGATGCTTGCCGGTGGCAAGCGTCCACCGCACGACCAAGGCGAAGCCGAGACCGAGTCCTTCTGCCTCCGCCAAAGAACCCCGCTGTTTCCTTTGGGAGCAGCGGGGT
>JAGBDQ010000321.1 GCA_017937415.1 Oscillospiraceae bacterium | reverse complement strand
TGATCCTGGACGAGCCCACTTCCTCCCTCACCGACAATGAGGTGGACACCCTTATGGAGATCCTGGATATGCTCCGGAAGAAGGGCACCTCCAGCCTCTACATCTCCCACAAGCTGGACGAGCTTTACCGGATCTGCGACCGGGTCCAGGTCATCCGGGACGGTCAGACCATCTCCAACCACCTCATCGGCGAGGTGGACCGGAACACCCTGGTGGAACACATGGTGGGCCGGAAGGTGGAGAACCTCTACCCCAAGAAAGAGGTGGAGATCGGGGAGGAGGTCCTGCGGGTGGAGCACCTTTCCATGCCCCACCCCTCCAAGCCGGGCAAGAAGATCGTGGACGATGTGTCCTTTGTCCTCCGCAAGGGGGAGATCCTGGGCATCGGCGGCCTGGTGGGCGCCGGCCGCAGCGAGACCATCGGCGCCATCTTCGGCCAGTATGACAAGGGAGTCACCAAGGAGGTCTATATCCACGGGGAGAAGGTAGAGATCCACACCCCCCTGGACGCCATCAATCACGGCATCGGTATGATCACCGAGGAGCGCAAGCTCACCGGCATGGTGCCCATGCTGTCCATCCGGGAGAACATCTCCCTGGCCAGCCTGGGGAAGCTCTCCAAGGGAATGTTTATGAACGACAAGAAGGAGAGGGAGGAGACCCAGAAGCTCTTCGACTCTCTGCGGATCAAGGCGCCCTCTCTGGAGACCAAGCTCTTTGCCCTCTCGGGCGGCAACCAGCAGAAGGTCATTCTGGGCAAGTGGCTCCTCAACGACCCCAAGATCCTTTTTGTGGACGAGCCCACCAAGGGCATTGACGTGGGCACCAAAGCCGATTTCTATACGCTGCTCAGCGATCTGGCTGCCCAGGGGGTCTCCATCGTCATGGTCTCCTCCGACATGCCTGAGCTCATTTCCATGAGTGATCGGTGCCTGGTCCTCAGTGAGGGCAGGCTCACCGCCGAGCTGAAAAAGGGCGAGATCACCGAGACTGCCGTGATGAAGGCGGCCATCGCCTGAGGACGACGGAACATACAGGACAGACAAAGGAGGAGTTTTTATGGCGAACAGAGCAAGGTCCGGTTTTGTGGAGTTCCCCTGCAAAAAGCTGGATGTGCACACCCACCTGGCCACAATGAAAAACGAGCGGGGGATGTTCACGGCGGAGGAGCGGATGGAATTCGATCGATTCTACGGGGTGGACAAGTGTGTCCTGCTGCCTGCGGGGGCCAGCATCCCCGGTGTTCCTGCCATGCCGGGGATGATGACGTCGGAGGACGCCTGTGAGATCAGCCGGAAGTATCCGGAGCACTTTACCTGGTTCTGCAATGTGAATCCGGACGGCACCGAAGCCACCTGTGAGCAGCTCAGACGGTACAAGGAGCTGGGCGCCAAAGGCGTGGGAGAGTTCGGCGGGCTGAAGCGGTTTGACGACCCTGTTATGGAGCACATGTTTGCCTGCTGCGAGGAGTTGGGGCTGCCCATCCTCTTCCACATGAGCCCCAACGGCATCAATTACGGCGTTATTGACGAGGCCGGCCTTCCCCTGCTGGAGGGGGCCCTGAAAAAGTTCCCCAAGCTGGTGTTCATCGGCCACTCCCAGCCCTTCTGGTTTGAGATCTCGGAGTATCCCCCCGAGCTCACCGCCGAGGAGCGGAACATCTACCCCAGGGGAAAAGTGACCCCCGGACGGGTGCCCTATCTGCTGGAGAAGTATCCCAACCTGTACGCCGACCTGTCGGCAGACTCGGGGGGAAATGCTCTCCT
>JAGBDQ010000026.1 GCA_017937415.1 Oscillospiraceae bacterium | reverse complement strand
GACCCAGTTGGAGCGGGGCTTCCGCACCCTGGATTTTTACAAGGGGCTGGCGCTTTAATGTTCTTTCTGCTTTATATGGTACAGAATAAGCTTACCCAAGAAAATGAGGTATATTTCTATGATCGACCTGTTTGAAAAATCTGTTGAGACACTGGAACTGCCCAAGGTCCTGGAGATGCTGGCGGTGGAGGCCAGCACCCAGGAGGGGAAGGAACGGTGCCTGAAGCTGCGCCCTTACACCGATCCCGATGATGTGGAGCGCGCCCTTGCTGAGACCTCTGCCGCGGTGGACCTGGTTTCCCTTCGGGGGGCGCCCTACTTTGGGGATGTGCGGCCCGTAGAGACCTCCCTGCAGCGTGCCGACATGGGGGGCGCTCTCAACACCCGGGAGCTGCTGGATGTGGCGGCGGTGCTTCGCTGCGCCCGTGGGTGCATTGAATACGCCGCCGGCAGCGATAAAAAGACCCCCATGGATCCCCTGTTCCTGGGCCTGACGGCCAACCGATTCCTGGAGGAGAAGATCACCGGCTCCATCCTCTCCGAGGAGGAGATCGCTGACGCGGCAAGCCCCGCCCTGGCCGATATCCGCCGACATAAACGGGCTACCGCCGCCAAGGTCCGGGATATTTTGCAGAAACTCATCACCTCCAATCAGTCCAAATATCTACGGGAGCCCATCATCACCCAGCGGAACGGCCGTTTTGTGGTGCCGGTAAAATCGGAGAACAAGAACGATGTGCCCGGCCTGGTCCATGACCTCAGTTCCTCGGGAGGCACCTTCTTCATTGAGCCCATGGGGGTGGTGAAGGCCAACAACGAGCTGCGGGAGCTGGAGGCCAAGGAGAAAAAAGAGATCGAGAGGATCCTGGCCGAGCTTTCAG
This sequence comes from Oscillospiraceae bacterium, assembly GCA_017937415.1. GTDB lineage: Bacteria > Bacillota > Clostridia > Oscillospirales > Oscillospiraceae > Vermiculatibacterium. Next base: position 1,735 of record JAGBDQ010000026.1, on the reverse strand, counting down.
CCGACTGCGCCGCCCACCGGGAGGACATATCCCAGGACTATCGTTTCCTGGTCCTTCTGGATGTGATATTTGCCCGGGCAGGGCTCTCTCTGCGGATGCGGGGCATGGCCCCGAAGATCGTCAGCCGGGGCCTTCGGTTCCTGGATGCCCGGCATCCCCTGCTGGACCGGGACACCGCCGTGCGGAACGATCTGCGCATGGGGAGTGACTTTGATACTCTGGTCATCACCGGGCCCAATACGGGCGGCAAGACTGTAACGCTGAAGACCATCGGTCTGTTGGTGCTGATGGCCCAGTGCGGCCTGCATATCCCCGCCTCGGATGAAAGCGAGATGCAGGTTTTTGACCGTGTGCTGGCCGACATCGGCGATGAGCAGTCTATTGCCCAGAGCCTGTCCACCTTCTCTTCCCACATGACCACCATCGTGGGAATTTTGAAGGAGGCGGACGATAAGACCCTGGTGCTCTTTGACGAGCTGGGGGCGGGCACCGACCCGGTGGAGGGAGCCGCTCTGGCCGCTGCCGTCATTGAGGAGAGCCGCTCCCTGGGGGCGCTGGTGGCAGCCACCACCCATTATGCTGAGCTGAAGGTCTACGCCATGACCACTGCCGGAGTGGAGAACGCCTCCTGTGAGTTCAACGTGGAGACTCTGGCGCCCACCTACAAGCTGCTTATCGGGATCCCCGGCAAGTCCAATGCCTTTGCCATCTCCCGCCGCCTGGGGCTTCCCGAGCACATTATCGACGCTGCCGCCAACCGGGTGAGCGCTGAGAATGTCCGCTTTGAGGATGTGCTGACCCAGCTGGATGTTCAGCGTCAGGAGATGGAGAAGGAGAAGGAGGCAGCCCGGGTCCTCCGCCGGGAGACCGAGGAGGCCAGGGCCAAAGCGGCCCAGTACCGGGATGACCTGGAGAAGCAGCGCGCCAAGGCGGTGGAGAAAGCCGAAGCCGAGGCCCGGGCCATTCTGGACGAGGCACGCCGGGCCGCCGATGACACCTTCCGCGAGCTGGACGATATGCGTAAGCGGCAGAGAAAAGAGGAGGACTGGCAGCGGGTGAATGAGGCCCGTACCGGTCTGCGCCATAAGCTCAACGAGGCGGAGGGAAGGCTGGGAGCTGCCCCTGAGACAGAGCTGCCGCCGCCCACCCGACCTGCAGTCAAGGGGGATACGGTGGAGCTGGCCCGGATGCCGGGCACCAAGGCCACCGTGCTGGAGGTAAAGAAGGACGGCACCTTGCAGCTCCAGGCGGGGATCCTGAAGCTCACCGCCACCCAGGAGGAGGTCCGGGTCACCGAGGGCGAGACCGAGGCGTCGGTAAAAAAAGTGGTGGCCAGCGCCACCCACAAGCTCCGCACCATGGGGGCCTCCCCTGAGGTGGACCTGCGGGGGATGACTGCTGCCGAGGCCCTTTTGGAGCTGGACCGTTTCCTGGACAATGCCGTGATGGGCCGGCTCCAGGAGGTACGCATCATCCACGGAAAGGGCACCGGCGTGGTGCGCAGCGCGGTCCGGGACCATCTGAAGAGAAGCCCCTATATCCGTACCTTCCGCCCCGGAAAATATGGGGAGGGGGAGGACGGTGTCACAGTGGCCGAGCTAAAATGACCGGAGACCGAACAGATGATTTTTGGAGTCCGGGAGGGGGCGATGTCTGCCTTGTAAGGACAGGGTTGGGCAATAATTCGGTAAAGTCCCCGCAATTAGGCCAAACATAGCCTCTTATTTGGTTATTT
>JAGBDQ010000320.1 GCA_017937415.1 Oscillospiraceae bacterium | reverse complement strand
TAGAGGATGGAGTGGCCAGGCATATTGCCGTGGCCTGCGGCGGGGACTGCCGTAAGGCTATGAACGCGGTGGAACTGCTGATGAACTCAGCTGCCCGAAAGGGAAAAACCTTGACAGTTACCTTGGCCGATGCCCAGGCAGTGGCTCAGCGCTCGGCCATGCGGTATGACCGGGAGGGGGACGATCATTATGACATTGCCTCGGCTCTGATGAAGTCCCTGCGAGGGAGCGACCCGGATGCCGCCCTCCACTATTTGGCCCGGCTGATGGAGGCGGGAGACATGATCACCGCCATCCGGCGGCTGCTGTGCTCGGCCAGCGAGGATGTGGGTATGGCGTATCCCCAAGCGGTCCAAATCGTGAAAGCTTGCGTGGACAATGCCCTTCAGTTGGGCTTGCCTGAAGCCCAGCTTCCCTTGGCCCAGGCAGCTATCCTGCTGGCCACCGCCCCAAAGTCCAATTCGGTGGTTGAAGCCATTGGGGCGGCTTGGGCCGATGTCAAGGCCGGAAAAACCGGGGAATATCCCCGGCATCTCCAGAATGTTCACGCCGATTCGGCGGGCATGGAGCGGGACCAGGGGTATCTCTATCCCCACGCATTCCCCGGGCATTGGGTCAAGCAGCAGTATCTGCCTGACATTTTGCTGGGGAGCCGATATTATCATTTTGGCGACAACAAGAACGAGCAGGCTGCCCGGCAATATTGGGAGAAGATCAAAGGCGAGGACTTGGAGTAAGAAGACTCACAGGCTGAAGACCGTTTCGCTCCCGGGCTTTTCACACCCCTCGGGGGCGTATCGCCAGCGCTCCAAGTGGCCCTGGGTGATGAAGTAGGGGAAAGGGGCAGGTTCCCGGACCTGGGGAAGCCGTTCAATGACCAGCAGTTTGATCTTCATGCGGTCAGGGAGAATGGATTTGAGATAGACCGAGACCCGATCCCCCTCCCGCAGGTCTTCCCCTTTCTCCGCAAGGCCTGAGAGGTTAGGAGTGAGCTCCACAAAGACCCCGTAGTCTTTCACACCCCGGACGGTGCCAGTTACCACCGAGCCGGGGTGAAAGAGGGCGGCGTTCTCCGCCCAGGTGCCAAGCAGCTCCCGGTGGGTGAGAAGGATCCGGCGGTGTTCCCGGTCTATTCCCAGTACGGCGGCGTAGATCTTCTGCCCTACCCGGAGCCGGTCCCGAGCGTGGGAGATCCGGGACACGGAAAGCCGGTCTACCCCGATCATGGAAGGAATGCCGCAGCCAATGTCCACGAAAGCGCCGAAGGGCTCCAGATGGGTCACGGTAGCTGGGATCACGTCCCCCGGGATCCAGGAATCCAACATGGCTTCCAGGGCCTTTTCCTGGGCTCTCCGCCGGGAGAGAACGGGGGTGAGGATTCTGTCCCTTTCTTTTAATCCGATGATCGTAAAGGAAATGGGCTTGCCGACCAAGGAGAGAATGGCGATGTCCCGGGTGGTGCCGTCGGCGATCCCCAAAGCGGCTTCTTCCCGTGGAATATATCCAGTGTAAGGACCCAGCTGGACAGTGAGTTGGTGGTCAGCGTCACACAGGAGGGTCACACCCTCCAGGATCTGTTCCCGCTTCATGGCCTGAGCCAGCGCCTCGGGGGAGGCACAGGCGGCTTGGTTTTCCGGAGTGTTGAGAAGATGTCCCTCAGGAAAAAATTGATTTGCCACTTTGATCATTCCCTTTCTGTTTTGCCTTGAAGTCCACTGCTTTCACTATATGCGCGGGGACAGGTTGAATTGACAGGGACCAGCTTTGACGTATCATCGGAGCAAGGGAGATGGAAGAATATGGATATTCGTGTGGGAGATATTTTGGAGTTGAAAAAGGCCCATCCCTGCGGGAGCCGCCGTTGGCAGGTCCTGCGGGTGGGCATGGATTTCCGGCTGAAGTGTGAGGGGTGCGGGCACCAGCTGATGATCCCCCGCCCCAAGGCTGAGAAGAGCATCAGGCAGGTCATCCGAACAGAGACAGACGGCACAGAGACGTAAAAATGCCCTTTCCTCTACGAGGAAAGGGCATTTTCCATAAAAACACGGAGGAACTGAATGGGCTCAGTGAACATGGCCGCCTCCCAAGTGCAGGAGGATAAAGCCGGCGCCCAACCCGGCGGCCATAAGAAGGGAGGCCCTGGTGCGGTTTCCCTCCATGGACTCGGGGATCAGCTCAAAGAGAAGAACGAAGAGCATGGCCCCGGCGGCAAAGCTGAGAAGCCCGGACAGAACAGCGGGAGCTGCCGAGCCCACGAAAAATCCGATCAAACCGCCCAGTACAGTGGGGATCCCGGCCAGGGCCGCAAGGGCCACCGCCCGGCCTGGCTTTCCACCTCCGCTGCGAAGGGGAGAAGCAATGCTCATGCCCTCGGGGAGGTTGTGAAGGCCGATGGTGAAGGCGGTGAGCACGCTGGAGACCGTGATACCGGCTGTGGCGATGGAGGAGCCAAGAGCCATACCCACCGGAAGGTTGTGGAGAGCCACTGCCCCGGCCAGCACCCAGGCGGCGGGGCGTAAATCCGCGCTTTTGTGGTGGTGGTGATGGCCCAGCTTGATGTGGAGCAGCCAGGGAAGGATCCCGCCCAGCAGCATAAAAACAGCCGCCGGGAGCCAGCTTCCGTGCTCTAAAGCCTCAGGGAGCATATGAAAAAAGACCACCGCCAGCATGATCCCGGCGGTAAGAGGGGTCAGGATCTTAGACGAGGGGGTTCCACTTTTGGGCAGAACGGCCAGCGCGCCGCCCAGGGCCAGCCCGCCCACCCCGGTCACGGTGGTCAAAAGGAGCAAAAAGAGGAGCTTTTCCATGAATGGACCTCCAAAAATCAAGGTTTCCTTATTCTACGACGGCTTTTGGAAAAAGTCAAACGAAATTGGGACAGCCGGTAAAGAAATTGTAAAAACTTTCAATCTCCCTCTATGCAAAAAGAAGAAAATAGATTAAAATAGAAGCGATGAAAATCCGCATTGCGGGAGGGGACGCAAAATGGAAAAACCTGTTTACAAAAGAGTCCTGCTGAAAATCAGTGGGGAAGCCCTTGCGGGGGAGGCCGGGCGTGGTCTGGACTTTGACATGCTGGGCCGGGTGAGCCAGGTCATCAAGAAGTGTGTGGACGCCGGTGTTCAGGTGGGTGTGGTCATCGGAGCCGGTAACTTCTGGCGAGGGGTCAAGGACGGGGGCGGCAAGATGGAGCGTACCCGGGCCGACCACATGGGTATGCTGGGTACCGTTATGAACTGCCTTGCCATGGCCGATGTGCTGGAGCAGAACGGGGTGGAGGTCAGGGTGCAGACCGCCATCGAGATGCGGGCCATTGCTGAGCCCTACATCCGCTCTCGGGCCGTGCGGCACTTGGAGAAGGGGAGAGTGGTGATCTTCGGCTGCGGCACAGGCAATCCTTTCTTCTCTACCGATACGGCCGCCGTGCTCCGGGGAACCGAGATCAATGCTGACGTGATCCTTCTGGCCAAGAATATCGACGGGGTCTATTCCGCTGATCCAAGGAAGGACGCTACCGCTGTGAAGTTCGACACCATCACCCACGACGAGGTCCTGGCCCGGCATCTGCAGGTTATGGATTCTACCGCGGCAAGTCTTTCCATGGACAACAAGGTTCCTGTCCTGCTCTTTGCCCTGGAGGATCCGGAGAATATCTACCGGGCTGTTATGGGGGAGAAGATCGGCACTGTGATCCGGGCCTGAGCGGCCTTATATAATTCAAACAAGGAAAGGATTGACAACCATGCAGGAATTTAACCAGGAGTTCAATACCAAGATGCAGAAGACCGTGGAGGTCGTATCCAGCGACTTTTCTTCCGTCCGGGCCGGCCGGGCCAACGCCGCCGTGCTGGACAAGATCACGGTGGACTACTACGGCACCGTGACCCCCATTCAGCAGGTAGCCAGCATCTCTACCCCTGATCCCCGGAGCCTTATGATCCAGCCCTGGGACGCCAGCTTGCTGAAGGCCATTGAGAAGGCCATTCAGACCTCCGACTTGGGCATCAATCCCCAGAACGACGGTAAGGTGATCCGCCTGCTCTTCCCCCAACTCACTGAGGAGCGCCGGAAGGAGCTGACCAAGCAGGTCCGCAAGTATGCCGAGAACGGCAAGGTCGCCATTCGGAATATCCGCCGGGACGCCATGGAGAAGATGAAGGCGGCCGAGAAGAAGAACGAGATGACCGAGGACGACCGCAAGGATTGTGAGAAGGAGCTGCAGGACCTGACCGACAAGTTCTGCAAGAAGATCGACGAACTCTGTGAGAAAAAAGAAAAGGAACTGATGGCTGTATAAGCTGTTGGTTCGGACAACTTTGCCCCACCGGATTTCCCGCCGGCCCCGGCGGGAAATCTGTATGTTCGGAAGGGAGGGCACTGCCATGCCTCTGTTTTCCAAAAGTGAAGAGACTGCGGTGGATTTTGACCATCTGCCCCGGCATATTGCCATCATCATGGACGGCAACGGCCGGTGGGCCAGGAGCCGGGGACTGCCCCGGACGGCGGGCCACGCCGCGGGGGCGGAAACCTTCCGTACCATCGCTGTCTACTGCAAGGAGATTGGCATTCAGTATCTGACGGTGTATGCTTTTTCCACCGAGAACTGGAAACGGCCCGCCGAGGAGGTCTCGGCCATTATGGACCTGCTGCGTAAATATCTGCTGGAGGCCATTGAGAAGATGGAGCGGGACCGGGTAAAGATGCGTTTCTTCGGGGACCTGTCTCCGCTGCCTGACGAGCTGCGGGACTTGTGCCTGCGTACCGAGGAGATCTCCACCCATTACGAGGGCTGCCAGGTGAACATCTGCCTCAACTATGGCGGCCGGGACGAGATATTGCGTGCGGCCCAGAATTTCGCGGCCCAGTGCGCGGCGGGGAAGAGGATACCTCAGGAGCTCACGGAGGAACTCTTTTCCCGGGGACTCTGGTCAGCCGGGATTCCTGATCCCGATCTGGTGATCCGGCCCGGCGGGGAGGAGCGGGTATCCAACTTCCTGCTGTGGCAGTCAGCTTACGCGGAATACTATTTCACGAAGGTAAATTGGCCTGATTTCAGCAAAGAAGAATTGCGGAAGGCTTTGTGTGCCTATCAAAGCCGTCAGCGCCGGTATGGAGGGATTTGATTTGTTTAAGCGTGTTATGGTGGCAGTGGTTTGTATCCCGCTGATTTTTGTGGTGTTCTACTTACTGCCCCCGATTTGTCTGCCCATTGCGGTCTCCGTCCTGTCCATGATCGCCCTCCATGAGGTGCTTTGGTCCACAGGCTTCGTAAAGAACGCCTATATCTCTACGCTCTCTATCATTCTCTCCGGTGTGGTGCCTTTTTGGGTCTATATCGGACAGGGGATGCGCTCAGCTCTGGTGGGGATCTTTGCCTATTTCCTGTTGATTTTCGTAGTGGCCATCTCCAGCCACTATACGGTTACGCTGGAAAAAATGGGTGGGTCCTTCTTCTTTGCCATGCTGATCCCATACTTCCTCTCTACCTTTGTGCGGCTCAACACCCTGGAAAAGGGGAAATATCTTATTTTGATTCCGTTGGTTGCCGCTTTTGCCAGCGATGCCTTCGCCCTCTTTGCGGGTATGGCGTTCGGCAAACACAAGCTGGCCCCGGAGCTTTCCCCCAAAAAGACGGTGGAGGGAGCCATCGGCGGCCTGGCGGGGGCGGTGGTCCTGTGTCTGGTTTATGGCGCCGTCCTCCAGTTTGGTTTTGATCAGCAGGTCAGCTATATTCGCTTTGCCATTTATGGCTTCCTGGGGAGTATCGTATCCCAGATCGGGGACCTGTCCTTCTCCTACATCAAGCGGCAGTATGGCCTGAAGGATTTCGGCAATATTTTCCCTGGCCACGGCGGGGTGCTGGACCGGTTCGACAGCGTGATCTTCTGCGCGCCCCTGATGGAGATCCTGATCCGGTTTCTTCCGGCTGTCTGGTAACGAGGAAGAACATAAAAATAAGGAGGACTCCCTATGTCAGAGCGTCAGACCGAGGGATTCCGTTTTGTAGAGGTAGCCCCTCAGATCTATGCCGCCATTTCACCTGCCCAAGGGCTTGATATTACCGATGCGGGTCTGATGGACAATTTCTCCAACGCAGGGATCATTCTCTGCGGGGAGGGGCTGGTGTGTGACACCTGTTTTGACCTGCCCCACGCGCGGGAGCTGTTGGATTTCTGCAGGGAGCAGACCGGCCATAGCCCCAAATACGTGGTGAATACCCACGGCCATTGGGACCATTTCTGGGGCAATCAGGTCTTTGAAGGCTCGGCACTTATGGGGCACAAAGATATTGTGAAGGACTGTGCTTCCAGCGGAAAAAAGGCAGTGCCTCTCTTTAAGATGATATACCGCTCCAAGGGCTTGCGGGGGATTCTGAGCAAGCTTATGGCCGGGCAGTTCAAAGGGCATCTGCCGGAAGGGAAACCCTTCCAAATGGTAGTGGAACTGACAGATAAGGACTTTGACCTGACCGGAGTGGTCCCCACACCGCCTACCGTGCTTTTTGAAGGAAAAACAGTGCTGGATCTGGGCGGCTGCAGGGTGGAGCTGATCCCGTTGGGGGCGGTCCATTCCGCCTCGGACACAGTGGCTTGGCTTCCCAAGGAGAAGATCCTTTTTGCGGGAGACATCTTTGCCGATTGCAGTCTGCCTACCAGCTTGCCTGGTGCCCGCCGCTGGCTGGAGGTGCTGGATTATATTTTGGATGAGCTGTGTCCGGTTGCCATTGTTCCCGGGCACGGAGAGGTCTACAATCTGGAGCGGGCCAAAAGCCAGAGGGACTATTTCCGGGCTCTGGTTGAACAGTTTGAAGCTGCCTATACCGATACCATTTCCCAGGAGGCGCTTCTGGACAAGATGGACCTGAGCGAATATCTGGACCATCGTCCTCGTCTGGCATGGATCATGTCGGTCAAAAATATGTTTGCCCAGGCCAGGAAAAAGAAATAAAATCGCGAAAAAGAGAAATTTTCTCAAATCGGGTGATCTCATGTCAAAATCAATTTCTCTTCTGGGATCTACCGGCTCTATCGGCCGGCAGGCCTTGGAGGTGAGCGAAGTTCTGGGACTGCGGTTGGCCGCCCTCACGGCCAACCGCAGTGTAGAGCTGCTGGAGGAGCAGTGCCGAAAATTCCATCCTGCGCTAGCGGTCTGCATGGACGGGTCAGCGGCCGGGACCCTGAAGATCAAGCTGGCTGATACCGGCACCAAGGTCCTTTCGGGGATGGAGGGCCTTTTGGAGGCCGTCATGATGGAGGAGACCGACACGGTCCTTACCGCCGTTATGGGTATGGTGGGCCTTCGGCCTACCCTGGCCGCCCTGAAACAAGGAAAGCGGGTAGCCCTTGCCAACAAGGAGACCATGGTATGTGCCGGAGAGCTGGTGATGGCCGCAGCCAAACAGTACGGCGGGGAGATCATTCCGGTGGACTCGGAGCACTCCGCCCTTTTTCAGTGCCTTCGGTGCAGTGAAGACAGGGGAGAGGTCAAGCGGCTCATCCTTACCGCCTCGGGCGGGCCCTTTTTTGGAAAGACCCGTGAGGAACTGGAAGAGGTCACGGTGTCCGATGCGCTCAAGCACCCTAACTGGTCCATGGGAGCCAAGATCACGGTGGATTCCGCCACTATGATGAACAAGGGGTTGGAGGTCATTGAGGCCATGCGGCTCTACGAGATGCCGCTGGAAAAAATTTCTGTGGTCATTCACCGGGAGAGTATCATTCACTCTCTTGTGGAATACTGTGATAACGCCATACTTGCCCAGCTTGGGGCGCCTGATATGCGTCTACCCATTCAGTACGCCCTGACCTATCCTGCCCGGACCCATGGCCCGGCCAGAGAGCTGGATCTGCTCCAATGTCCCGCCCTGACCTTCCTGCCTCCCGACGAGGAGAACTTCCCCTGCCTGGCATTGGCGAAGAGGGCTGCCCAAACAGGCGGGACGGCTACCGCCATTCTGAACGGAGCCAACGAGGTGGCTGTGGCGAACTTTCTGGCGGGGAAGATCGGTTTTATGGATATTTCCCGGCGGGTGGAGAAAGCTCTGAGCGCTGTTCCGGTGGTTCAGGATCCCACCCTGGAGGATATTCTCTCGGCCGATGCCGCCGCCCGGCAGGCGGCAATTTGATTTTGAGGTGAATTCATGCTGTATATCCTGATCGCAGTTCTCATGTTTGGTATTCTCATTGCTCTTCACGAATTTGGCCACTTTGCCGCCGCCAAGCTCTGCGGAGTGAAGGTGAACGAGTTTTCCATCGGCATGGGCCCTGCTATTTGGCAGAGCCGAAAGGTAAACGATGAACTCTGGGAGGAGGACAGGACCCTATACAGCCTTCGCCTGCTTCCAATCGGCGGGTTCTGCGCCATGGAGGGAGAGGAGGAGGGGGAATCCCCGGATCCCCGTGCCTTCCCCAACCGGCCCTGGTGGCAGCGGCTCATCATTTTGTTGGCCGGTGTACTGATGAACTTCCTTACGGGTTTTCTTATCATCCTGTGTCTTTTTGCCTCGGCCGAAGGGTTTTATACGCCTGAGATCACAGGCTTTTCCGAGGGGACTGCCCTGACGGCTCAGCAGTATCTTCAGGTGGGGGACCGGATCACCCAGGTGGATGGACACGCCATTTATCTGCAATCTGATGTTCGCTTTTTTCTCAGCCGGGTCAGCGGAGATGCGGTGAGTATTACGGTCCGCCGGGGAGAGGACGTGATCCGGAATGAAGTCCCTCTGACCAAAAGTGTTCAGGAGGATGGAACTACCCAGAAAATGCTGGGCATTTACCTTGCCGGAGCGGAGCGTGCAACCCTTGGAGTCAAGCTGAGAAACGCATGGTTCCAGGCTGTCGACTATGTCCGTCTGGTGTGGATCAGCCTGGGAGATCTGATTTCCGGACAGGTCGGCCTGCGGGATATGTCCGGCGTGGTCGGCATTGTGGATATGGTGGGAGACCTGGGGGCGGAGGGCGCCGCGGCAGCCGAGGCGGCCGGGACTTCACCGCTTTTGGGCGCACTGGAGAATATCCTGTGGTTTGGTGCTTTTATTGCCATTAACCTGGCGGTAATGAACCTGCTACCCATTCCGGCGTTGGACGGCGGACAGATCTTCCTCATGGCAGTCAATGGCATTCTGCTGGCCGTGCGGGGACGGAAGTTGGACCAGAAATATCAGGGCTGGGTCACGGCGGCTGGTTTTGCCGCTCTGATGCTCCTGATGCTGGCTGTGACGGTGAGCGATGTTTTGAAACTTTTTGGAAGGTGAGGAGTGAGCCCGGTGAAACAGCGGATGACCAGACAGATCATGGTTGGGAGCGTTCCGGTAGGGGGCGGTGCCCCCGTCACGATCCAATCCATGTGCAATACAAAAACCGACGACGTCCGGGCTACAGTGCGTCAGATCTCCCAGCTTGCCGCAGCCGGATGCGAGATCATCCGGGTGGCAGTCCCCGACATGGCGGCGGCCAAGGCCATTGGGGAAATTAAGCGAAACATTTCCATCCCGCTGGTAGTGGATATTCACTTCGATTATCAGCTGGCTTTGGAGTGTGTGGAACAGGGATGCGACGCCGTGCGGATCAACCCGGGAAATATCGGCTCTCCCGACCGGGTGGCCGCCGTGGCCAATGTCTGTAAAGCAAAAAGACTTCCTATCCGGATCGGCGTCAACGGCGGGTCCATGGAGAAACCTCTGCTGGAAAAATATGGCGGTGTGACCCCAGAGGGATTGGTGGAGTCAGCCTTTGGGCACATCAAGCTGCTGGAGGACTGCGGGTTTACTGACATTTGTGTCTCCCTGAAATCTTCCTCGGTGCCCGTGACCATGGAGGCCTACCGGCTGATGAGTGAGCGGAGCGATTACCCCTTACATATCGGCGTTACCGAGACGGGGACCCCCAAAATGGGGATCCTGAAATCAGCCATCGGTATCGGCGGATTGCTGGCTCTCGGTATTGGTGACACCATGCGGGTGTCCCTGTCGGCCGACCCGGTGGAGGAGGTCTACGCGGCCCGAGATATTTTGAAAGCGGCCGGACTGCGGAGGGACGGCCCTGAGCTCATCTCCTGCCCTACCTGCGGCCGGACGCAGATCGACCTGATCAAGCTGGCCAATGAGGTGGAGGAGCGGCTGAAGACGGTGGACAAGCCCATCACGGTGGCTGTTATGGGCTGCGTCGTCAACGGCCCCGGGGAGGCCCGGACTGCCGATGTGGGCATCGCTGGAGGGATTGGTGAGGGACTGCTGTTTAAGAACGGCGAAATTGTCAAAAAAGTTCCTCAGGATAACCTGGTGGATGAGCTTTTTGGGCTTATTGAGACACTGTAAGAAGGTATTATGGAAAGGAAAATACTGTGTGTTACAGAGCATTTGATCGTGCGGCATTTTCTACAGTCGGATCTGGAGGAACTGTATAGAATCCTCTCTGATCCAAAGGTCATGGCCTGTCTGGAGCCTCCCTATACGCATGAGCAGACCGAACGGTTTTTGCGGGAGGCTGCCCTGGTGGAACAACCGCTGGTGTATGCGGTAGAAGACAAGGCAGGTCAATTTGTGGGATATGTGATCTGCCATGGATACGATGCGGATAGTGTGGAACTGGGCTGGGTTCTGAAACCTTTGGTATGGGGCAGGGGCTATGCCGGCGAATTGACCCGGGCTCTGCTGACCGAAGTGGAAGGGCAGTATAGCAGCGCTGTAATTGAATGTGTTCCCCAGCAGGGGGTCACCAAAGCCATTGCACGAAAGAACGGGTTTCACTATATGGGAATTGGGGATGGGTGCGAGATTTACCGGAAAGAGCTGGGACGAAGGCCTTTGTTGCATAGGAAGGAGCTCAAAATGGAGCTTATTAAACTGAGGGAACAACCGGGGCTGGCGGAAAAAGCAGCCCGGTGGTTCCATGAAAAGTGGGGGGTTCCGCTAGAAGCATATCAGGAGAGTATGGCCGACTGCCTGAAGGGGACAGGCCCTGTCCCCCAGTGGTACCTGGCTTTGGAGGGAGAGCGGATTGTAGGTGGTTTGGGGGTCATCGAGAACGACTTCCACGACCGGAAGGATCTGTCACCCAACGTATGTGCCGTTTATGTGGAGGAGGATCGCCGCTGTCAAGGGATCGCGGGGCGGCTGTTGGAGCTGGTGTGCCGGGACATGAAGGAGAAGGGAACTGATACCCTCTATCTGCTTACCGACCACGATTCGTTTTATGAGCGGTATGGCTGGAAATTTTTCTGTCTGGCCCAGGGAGACGGAGAGGAAACACCCAGCAGGATGTACATTCACCGGGAGGTGTAAGGACTCCAACAGGTGAGAAGATAAGAGGGAAGGACAAAGCGGATATTTTTTGACGACATAGGAAAGGAAGAACGCAGCAGCCATGTTGAAGCAAGTGCCTTTTATAAAACTTTTTGCCGCCTTTCCTCAGGCCGGACCTTTGGGGGAGATGGTGGCGCCCTGGATGGTGACGGGGGCGGTCATCGATAAAAAAAGCCGGTCCATTCGGGCTCAGATCCTTTGCCCGGTCTTTCCCTCTGAAAAGGGTAAGAGGGAGGCGGAGACCATACTGGGTATGGCCTACAGCGTAGAACGGGTGGAACTGGAAATGGAGCTTATACCTCCGACGGTCCTCCCCTTTGAGGATATTCCTCTGCCCGAGCCGCCGGGGGAGGAGGCCGTGTCCCCTGAATGGATGGAGGACCCTCCCCTGCCTGAGCCCCCGGACGGAGAGGATATGTCCCTGCGGGAGAGACCGATGGGCATAGAGGAAGACCGTTTGACGGACCAAGAGGAGCGGAGACCGGTGGACGTTACGCCCGCCTCTGAAGCCATGGACCCGTTCCGGATCACCGAGGAACTGCGCCGGAAGGCTATACAGGATTTTGGAATGGTCCGGACGGCAGCCAAGCCGGCAGAGAAGAAAAAAACCAAGCTGTTGATGGGGAAGCGGGAGATCAAAGGAGCGCCTATCCCTATGTCCCAGCTGGAGCTGGATATGGGTACCGTAGTGATCGAGGGTGACGTGTTTGAGACGGATCACAGGGAGACCAAACGGCGGAAGGGCTGGGTGGTCCGCTTTGCTGTTACCGATTACACCAACTCCATTCAAGTCAACAAATTTTTCCCGGACGAGGAAGGGAAGTCTTTGGTGGATGGGCTCCAAGTGGGGCAGCATCTGCTGATCCAGGGTCAGCCGAACCTGGACAAATATACCCATGAGCTGGTATTTGAGCCTTATGCCATTCAGGTGGGGGAGAAGACCGTCCGCAAGGATACAGCCCAGGAGAAGCGGGTGGAGCTCCACCTTCACACTACCATGTCCGCCATGGACGCGCTCACCCCGGCGGGGGAGGCGGTCAAGCGGGCCGAGAGCTGGGGACACCGGGCTATTGCGATCACGGATCATGCCGTGGCTCAGGCCTTTCCGGAGGCGTGGCATGTCGCCAAGGACATCAAGGTCCTCTATGGGGTCGAGGCTTACTTTATCAATAATATGGATGACCGGGTGGCGATCCATGGGCAGAGCAGCCAAGATTTCCACGGGGAGATCGTCTGCTTTGACATTGAGACGACCGGCCTCAATAAGAACCAGGACAAGATCATCGAGATCGGGGCTGTGATCCTGCGGGACGGGGAGGTCCGCGAGACCTTCAATACCTTCGTGTCTCCCGGACGGAGTCTGCCTCGGGAGATCATTGAACTCACCGGCATCACCGATAAGATGCTGGAGGGGGCCCCCAGCCAGGCCGAGGCGGTGAACGCTTTTCTGGACTTTGCGGGGGACCGGCCTTTGGCTGCCCACAATGCCGAATTTGATGTGGGTTTTATCTCTCTGGCCTGTAAGCAGATGGGAAGGGAACTTCCCAACCCTTGGATCGATTCCCTGATCTTATCTCAGAACCTCCTTCCCGATTTGAAGAACTTTAAGCTGGATACGGTTGCAAACCGACTGAATTTACCCTTTTTCAACCACCATCGGGCCAGCGACGATGCCGCCACGGTGGGGTATATGCTGATCCCGTTTTTTAAACGGCTGGAGGAGATGGGAGTCCATGACCTCCAAAGCATCAACTCGGCTATGGTGGCCCTCCGGGGAAACGGTAAGACCCGCCGCCAGCCGAAACATCTGATCATTCTGGCAAAAAATCAGATGGGCCTGCGAAACCTGTACCGGCTTATTTCCGATTCTTTCCTGGTGAATTTCAAGAGCGGCAAGGCTCTAATTTTGAAAAGCGAGATCGAGGCCCATCGGGAAGGCCTGATCATTGGGTCTGCCTGTGAGGCGGGAGAGCTATACAGGGCTGTTGCGGCGGGGAAGAGCTGGGAGGAACTGAAACGGATCGCCTCCTGGTATGATTTCCTGGAGATCCAGCCCCTGTGTAACAACGCCTTTATGCTCCGCCCCGAAAAGAAGACGGGCCGGCCTCAGGCTGAAAATGAGGAGGAGCTGAAAGAGTTCAACCGCACCATTGTAGCCTTGGGAAAGGAGCTGGACAAACCGGTGTGCGCCACCGGGGATGTGCATTTCCTGGACCCGAAGGATGAGCTCTATCGTCACATTTTACTGGATTCCAAGGGCTTTGAAGACTGTGATCAGCCGCTGCCGATCTATTTCAAAACCACTGATGAGATGCTGGAGGAGTTCTCTTACCTGGGGAAAGAGGACTGTCACAAAGTTGTGATTGAGGACCCAAATCTGATTGCTGACATGTGTGAGCGGATCAAACCTCTGCCGAAAGGGCTCTTTGCTCCCAAACTGGAAAACTCGGCCCAGGAGCTGGAAAAGCTGGTCTACGATAAGGCCCATGAACTGTACGGGGAAGAGCTGCCTCAGGTGGTTCAGGACCGGATCGACCTGGAATTGCCCGGCATCATCATGCGAAAGTACGATGTGATTTATATGTCGGCCCAGAAGCTGGTGCAGAACTCTCTGGAGCATGGCTATTTAGTGGGCTCCCGGGGCTCGGTTGGTTCATCCATCGTGGCCTTTCTTTCAGGCATCACTGAGGTCAACTCCCTGCCTCCTCACTACCGCTGCCCCAAGTGCCGCCACAGCGATTTCAATGTGGACAAGAAGTACGGCTGCGGCGCAGATATGCCCGACGCGGTCTGCCCGGTGTGCGGTACCCCATATGTGAAGGACGGCTTTGATATTCCTTTCGAGACCTTCCTGGGCTTTGGGGGCGACAAGGTACCCGACATTGACCTGAATTTTTCCGATGAGTATCAGTCCAAGGCCCACCGCTATACCTTTGAGCTCTTTGGGGAGAGCCATGTGTTCCGGGCCGGGACCATTGGCACGGTGGCTGAAAAGACAGCCTATGGCTATGTGAAAAAGTATCTGGAGAAGCGGGAGATCCGTGCCACAGGTGCCGAGGAGAACCGACTGGCCAAGGGCTGTACCGGGACCCGGCGGACCTCAGGCCAGCACCCGGGGGGCATGGTGGTCATTCCCCAGGACCGGGAGATCTATGACTTCTGCCCGGTACAGCACCCGGCGGACGACCCCAACAGCGAGATCGTCACCACCCACTTTGAATACCACTCCATGGAGTCTAATCTGCTGAAGCTGGATATGCTGGGACACCAGGACCCCACGATGATCCGTATGCTGGAGGACCTGACCGGAGTCAACGCCCGCACCGACATCAAGCTGGACGATCCGGACACCATGAGTCTGTTTACCTCTTCGGAGAAGTTAGGGTATATGGATGACCCGGTGCTGGGGCCCACCGGCGCGGTGGCCATTCCGGAATTCAATACCAAATTCACCCGCCAGATGCTCATGGATACCGAACCAACTGATTTCAATACTCTGGTACGGCTCTCCGGTTTCTCCCACGGCACCGACGTGTGGCTGGGCAACGCCCGGGATCTGATCCTCAGCGGAACGGCCAGTGTTCTGGAGACTGTGGGCTGCCGGGACGACATTATGCTCTATCTGATCCAGATGGGCGTGGAGCCCAAGACTGCCTTCAAGATCATGGAGGCGGTGCGAAAGGGGAAGGTGCGGAAGGCCGGTTTCCAGGACGGCTGGGTGGAGACCATGAAGGAGCACGGGGTTCCGGATTGGTACATCGAATCCCTTGCCAAGATCAGCTATCTGTTCCCCAAGGCCCACGCAGTGGCTTACGTGATGATGGGCTTCCGGATCGCCTGGTTCAAGGTACACAGACCGCTGGAATTCTATGCTGCCTACTTTTCCATTCGAGCCAAGGCCTTTGACGCTACCATCATGTGCCAAGGTATGGACCTGGTCAAAGCTAAGATGAAGGAGATCAAGGATAAGATGGAGGAAAAGCAGGCCTCTGCCGTGGAGGAGGACACCTATACCACCCTGGAGGTGGTCTATGAGTTCTATCTCCGGGGCCTTACCTTCGGTCACGTGGATCTGTACCGCTCAGAGGCCACGCACTTTGTCCGGGACGGGGAGGACGCCCTGATCCCTCCGTTCGTGTCCATTCCCGGGCTGGGGGAGACAGCCGCCCAGTCCATTGTGGAACAGCGGAAGGGGAGGGAGTTCATCTCCATTGACGAGTTTTCAGACGCCTGCCCCAAGGTGTCCAAGACACACATTGAGCTCTTAAAGGCCACGGGCGCCTTTGGAGATATGCCGGATACCAGCCAGATCACCCTATTCTAAAAGGAGGGAAGTCCCATGGAAAGTCAGCGCAGCATCAAGCTCAGCCAGGTGGTGGAGCAGTATCATCTGGAGATCCTGCGAAAGGGCTCAAATTATGACAAGTGTGAGATCACAACCGAAGATGTGAGCCGTCCGGGGCTTCAGCTCAGTGGGTATATCGATTACTTTGACGCTGACCGGATCCAGATCATCGGAAAGATCGAGTACACCTACCTGGCGGGTATGAGTTGGGATGAGAGGGTGGCCGCATTTGGAAAATTGTTCTCCTTGGACATTCCCGCTCTTATCATCAGCCGGGGTATGGAGCCATTTCCTGAATGTATGCAGATGGCAGAGCGGTACGACCGGACTATTCTGCGCACCCAGGAAAAGACCACGGCCATCCAGGGAGCCCTCTTTGCCGGCCTGCGGGACAGCCTGGCGCCCCGGATCACCCGGCACGGGGTGCTGATGGAGATCTATGGCGAGGGGGTATTCATTACAGGCGAGTCCGGAGTGGGCAAGAGCGAGACCGCCATTGAGCTCATCAAGCGGGGACATCGGCTCATCGCGGACGATGCCGTGGAGATCACCCGCACCGGAGGCAACCATCTCATGGGGACCGCCCCCGAGCTCATTCGCTATTATATGGAGCTGCGGGGCATCGGCGTGGTGGATGTGCGGCGGCTCTTCGGTATGTCGGCCATTAAGGATTCATCGCCCATTGATCTGGTCCTCCACCTGGAGCTCTGGAAGGAGGGGGCATTCTATGACCGGCTTGGGGCGGAGGAGCAGACCACCAAGCTCTTGGATGTGGAGCTTCCCAGCGTGACGATCCCGGTAAGGCCCGGCCGGAATTTGGCTGTCATCGTGGAGGTGGCCGCCATGAATAACCGTCATAAGAAGATGGGCTATAACGCGGCCCAGGAGCTTATCGAGCGTCAGAACCGCTATTTTGAGGAGGCTCTTGCCGCCCAAGAGCAGTAAAAGGGGAAAATTTGGCTCTTTTCGCAAAAAAATCTTGCATTCCTAAAGAGACTGTGGTAAACTACCATAGCCTGCGGCAAATACGCACACCTATGGGATGGCAGTCTTGTGTCCCGAAAACGGGATAGACTTGGCCAGATGACCGGGTGGAGGCACAAACAAAAAAGGAGGAAATCAGTTCTATGGCAGTCGTATCTATGAAGCAGCTTCTCGAAGCAGGTGTTCACTTCGGACACCAGACCCGTCGCTGGAACCCCAAAATGGCCAGCTACATTTACACCGAGCGTAACGGCATCTATATCATCGACCTGCAGAAGACCGTGAAGAAGTTGGAGGAGGCTTACTCCTTCGTGCGGGATATGTCCGCCGAGGGCGGCACGCTGCTCTTCGTGGGCACCAAGAAGCAGGCCCAGGAGGCCATCAAGGAGGAGGCTCAGCGCTGCGGTATGTACTGGGTCAACGCCCGTTGGCTGGGCGGTATGCTCACCAACTTCAAGACCATGCGGGGCCGTATTGACCGGCTCAACCAGCTCAAGAAGATGCAGGAGGACGGCACCTTTGACATGCTTCCCAAGAAGGAAGTCATGAAGCACCTGGGCGAGATCGCCAAGCTGGAGAAGTACCTGGGCGGCGTCGTGGAGATGAAGAAGGCTCCCTCGGCTCTGTTCGTGGTGGATCCCCGCAAGGAGCGCAACGCCATCAATGAGGCCCGGAAGCTCAATATCCCCATCGTGGCCATTGTGGATACCAACTGCGATCCCGACGAGATCGATTATGTGATCCCCGGCAATGATGACGCCATCCGGGCCATCAAGCTCATCGCCAGTGTCATGGCCAACGCCATTCAGGAGGGCCGTCAGGGCGTGGACGCTCCCGTCCCCGCTGCTGAGACCGCCGAGGCTCCCGTGGAGGCCGAGTAAGAAACCATTGGGCAGCGCCCGCCCCTGCGGGCGGGCGTTCCTTTTCTCTGAATCTAAAACTATGAAATGAGGTAATCAATATGGCAATCAGCGCAAAAGAAGTTCAGGCCCTGCGGGAAATGACCGGCGTGGGCATGATGGAGTGCAAAAAGGCTCTGGTGGAGACCAACGGCGACATGGATAAGGCTGTTGAGTATCTGCGGGAGAAGGGCCTGGCCGCTTCCCAGAAGAAGGCCGGCCGTATCGCCGCCGAGGGCGCCGCTCTGGCCACTGTGGTGGACGGTGTGGGCGTTGTGGTGGAGGTCAATGCCGAGACCGACTTCGTGGGCAAGAACGAGAAGTTCGTGGAGTTCGTCAAGGGCGTGGCTGCCGTGGTGGCCAAGGAGAACCCCGCCGATATGGACGCCCTTATGGCCGCTCCCTATGGCAACGGCCGCACTGTTCAGGAGGAGCAGCAGGAGATGGTGCTGGTCATCGGCGAGAACATCAAGGTCCGCCGGTTTGCCCGCTTCTCTGAGGGTACCAGCGTTTCCTACGTTCACGCCGGCGGCAAGATCGGCGTGCTGGTGAACTTTGACACCGACCTCTCCGCCGATAAGGTGGAGGCCGTTGGCAAGGATGTGGCCATGCAGATCGCTGCTATGCATCCCCGGTTCTGGGACAAGAGCCAGGTGGACGACGCTACGCTGGAGAACGAGAAGAAGATTATGCAGGTCCAGATGGCCAACGATCCCAAGATGGCTGGCAAGCCTGAGAAGGTCCTGGAGGGCATCATCACTGGCAAGCTTCGCAAGTTCTATGAGGAGAACTGTCTGCTCCAGCAGGCCTTCGTGAAGGACGGCTCCATGAGCGTTGAGCAGTATATCGCCTCGGCCGCCAAGGCCGCCGGCGGCTCCATCACC
This sequence comes from Oscillospiraceae bacterium, assembly GCA_017937415.1. Taxonomy (GTDB): domain Bacteria; phylum Bacillota; class Clostridia; order Oscillospirales; family Oscillospiraceae; genus Vermiculatibacterium. The sequence continues at coordinate 1,124 of JAGBDQ010000320.1, read as the reverse complement.
TTCAAGGACGCCGTCCGCTTCGAGAAGGGCGAGGGCATCGAGAAGAAGCAGGAGAACTTCGCTGAGGAGATCGCAAAGCAGCTCCAGAAGTAAAAATGAGATCCCAGGACAACCCCGGCCGAAAGGTCGGGGTTGTTTTAATGTCTGTGACCTCTTGACAAATAGCTCCTACAAGTGTAGGATATAGTTACGACAAGTGTAGGAGGCTGGCTATGGAGGAGCTGAAATTGTCCGATAAAGAGTGGCTGGTGCTGGGGGTTTTGTGGGACAGCGGCGGAGAGACACTGGGAGCCATCACCCAGGCCCTTTACGGGCGGACCGGCTGGAGCCGGAATACAGTGCTGACTTACCTGACCCGGATGGAAGCCAAGGGGCTGGTGACCATGGAGGAGACAAACTATCCCCGGGTGTACCGGGCGGCGTTGGATCGGGAGACCTGTCAGGCCAAGGCCAGAGGCAGCTTTTTGACCCAGGTTTACCGGGGGGCCGCGGGAGATCTGGTGGCTGCCTTTTTGAAAGAAAACCCCATTACTGCAGAGGAGCGGGACAGGCTGCGGAAGCTGCTGGACGAGATGGAGGTGTGACCGTGTCTGATATCTGGGGATTTCTGCTGCAGACTTTGACTGCCTCTGGGGTGGCTGTTCTGCTGCTGGCGGTAAAGTGGATGTTTCGGGATAAGCTCTCTCCCCGGTGGCAGTTTGCCGCCTGGAGCGTGCTGGTCCTGCTGATGCTGCTGCCGGCGGGTAGGGGAGGGCGGTATACCCTCTTGAACTGGCCCTTCTATGTGGAGGTTCTTCGTGCCTGGCTCACCGGGGATTACAGTGTGCTTACCCGGGTGGCCGCTCCGGTGCCCCTCTTTCCCCGGGAAATGCCCCATACCTTGTGGGACTGGCTCTTTGTAGCCTATCTGGCCGGGTGTGTGTTTTTCCTGGGGCGGTATTTCCTGTCCTATTTCAGGCTTCGGTTGGCTCTGAAACGGGGGATGCCGGGTGGGGAGGAGCAGGTGAAGCGGGTGGCGACCCAATACGGTCTGCCCAGGTGCCGCTCTGTGAAGGTAGAGGGCCTGTAAACTGCTTTCATATGTGGATTTGTCAGGCCCGTGCTGGCTCTGCCCGCAGGGCAGG
>JAGBDQ010000319.1 GCA_017937415.1 Oscillospiraceae bacterium | reverse complement strand
TTCGTAACCTCTGTCAGCTATCAAAATTGCTTTTTCAATCGCCGAGCGATCTACCATGCGACATAGTGCGGCGTTTTCGTTCGTTTCCCTGTCACCGACCACAGAGGCTTCCTGATAGGTATGCTGGAGCAGATCGTATACAGCATCTAAATGAAGGATGTTATAGGGTAACTGACCATTTGTGCTGGGATAAAGAGAAGCGGTATGTTCCGGATTGTTGGGGATCTGAACATCCGAACCATCCGCTGCGAACAAGCGGAAACCTTTGTACAATTTCATTGACTGGTTCTTCTGAACAAACAAATCAAATAGCGTGGGTAATGCCTCCGGTGCAAGCTTGCTCCGCTGCTGAACAAAGGCGGAGGCAGATGCCGTCTCTGCCGAACAACCAAAATACTTCAGCAATTCGCTTGTCAAGGTTCCTCCTTCCATAGCCAGCAGGAAAGAGAGCACTTTTGAAAAAGGCATCTTCTTTGTTCTGGAAAAATCCTTCCCGGGTTGCTTTGAAAACATCCAGGACACTTGGCATATCTGTGTAATAGCTTCATCCAACTTCCGCTTGACCAGTGCTGCTCTGTCTAACATTTTATGAGCCTCCTTGTAATTTGGCGTGGGGGACACTCCTAATTACAAGGGCCTTTTTGCTAACTCAGTTAGCAAAAAGGCCGCACATTTTTTGCTGCTTGTCAAGTACTTTTTCTGAAAATGTTACAAAAAACTGGACCTCACATTTCTGTGAAGTCCAGCTTTTCTTAACTTAATGACATTGTCCCTCAGGGGCCTTTTTTCTTTTGGGAAAAATGTGGTGGGGAAGGCAAAAAATATGTGGAAATTCAGGAAAAATTCATCTTTGTCACTCTTGCGTATATGAGAAAAATCAAGTATAATATACAAGTTAGAATATGCGCGGAATTCTTGAGGGGAAGGGTTCCGTTGAATGGAGTGAAAATGAAGTGGAACAACTGGCGGAACGGCTTCAACAGACCTTGCGTAACTTTTCTATGATCTCCATTTTTGATATTGTGGATATTGCCATCATTGCCTTTATTATTTATCAGGTCATCGTCTTAGTGCGCACCACCAGCTCCGGACGGGTAGCCAAAGGCGTGCTCCTTCTTCTTGTGGCCTTAGGGCTTTCTACAGCTTTCCATCTTTATACTGTGAATTTCCTGCTCAGTCGTGTGTTGGAATACGGCGCTATCGCCCTGGTGGTCCTGTTTCAGCCTGAACTTCGCAAACTGCTGGAACAGGTAGGGAGCAGCAAGATCGGGCAGGTGTTTTCTACCAAACAAAATGTTGCCGATGAACTGGACGATGCTATTACACAGACTGTATTGGCCTTTGACTCCCTCTCAGAATCAAAGACAGGCGCTTTGATCGTTTTTGAACGGAAAAACATGCTGGACGATTCCATCCGTACCGGAACGGCCTTGGATGCGGGGGTCAATGCGGAACTCCTTAAGAATATCTTTTGGAATAAAGCGCCTCTCCATGACGGTGCGGTCATTGTCCGGAACGGCCGGATCGTAGGTGCGGGCTGTATGCTTCCTATGTCGGGCAGCCTGAACATCTCCAAAGAACTTGGAATGCGCCACCGGGCGGGGATCGGCGTCAGCGAGCAGACCGACGCCATTGCGGCCATTGTTTCAGAGGAGACCGGTTCTATTTCGGTGGCGGTAGGAGGTATGCTGAAACGGCACCTGGCGCCGGAAACCTTGGAGCGCCTTCTGCGGAACGAACTGATGCCGGAGAAAAAAGAGGACGAGAACTCGCCTTTCAATAAGCTTTCGGCGCTGATCCGCAGTAAGAAGGAGGGAAAAATAAATGAAGGAGACAACAAAGTATAATGGCCTCTGGATGGTGATCTCGGTTGTTTTGGCCATCATGGTTTGGTCTTATGTGGGAAATGTGGCCAATCGGGACGAGTCGGGCACGGTAAGAAATATCCCTGTTAATTTTGTGGGTCTGGAGACTTTGGAGAGCAGGGGACTGATGGTTACCGACGGCTTGAACCAAAGCGTGACACTGAATGTGACCGGCAAGCGGGATGCTTTCCGTCAGCTTTCGGCTGAAACCGTTTCCGTTACAGTGGATGTCTCCTCGGTCCAACAGGCGGGGCAATATACACAAGCCTATAGAATATCCTACAATCTCCCCCCTACAGTCTCATCCAGCTCTCTTGTGGTGACCGACCAGTATCCTTTGAATGTGACTTATACGGTGGCCAAGAGGGAGACCCGAACCATTCCGGTGAAGGGAGTTAGGACCGGCAGTGTGGCGGAAGGGTATCAGGCGGGGGCCTTCAGTTTCTCCCCGGAAAGCATCGAGGTCAAGGGTGAAGCCAGCCTCGTGAATCAGATTGAGTATGCCTTGGTGACTTTGAACCAGGAGGACCTGAGCGCTACCTTTACGGGAGAGCTTCCCTACACCTTTGTGAGCTTTGTGGGAGAGCCTATTGACGCTACAGGCCTTGAGGTGGACCACACCTTGGTGCAGACAACTCTGCCCATTATCCGTCTTGCGGAGGTGGAGCTGACGGTGAATCTGATCCCGGGCGGCGGGATCACCGCTGACATGATCAAGGACCATGTGACCTGTGAGATCAACCCCAAGACTATTATGGTCTCGGGTACCGAGGCCGATCTGGAAGGCTTGCAGAAGCTGTCCCTGGGCGATATAGAGCTTGCGAAAGTCTTTGGGGATGAAATTAGGACCTTTACCATTCCGCTGGCCGCAGAATTGCAGAATGTAAGCGGGGTCAGTGAGGCAACTGTGACGATTTCGATCCGCGGGTTGACTACTGCCACAGTGGAGTCCACCAATATTGAGCTTATCAACAAGCCCGAGGGCTACAGGGCCGATGCGCTGACCCAGACTTGTCAGATCCAGATACGGGGCACCCAAGAGGCTGTGGAAGCGGTGACCGGTTCTCAGATCCGTGTTGTGGGAGACCTGCAAAACGCTGCCATCTCTACCGGGGCCCAGACCATTCCAGCCCGGATCCAGCTCAACAGCGGGAGCAGCAATGTGGGCGTGTTGGGAGATTATACCATTGTAGTTTCTATTAGTAGGGAGTGAGAGTGTCGGATGAGGCAGTCGGCTCAGGTGATCCAGATCACGCCAAACGGGTATGCCCAAGTTAAGGTTCGCAGAGCATCGGCCTGTGCAAGCGCCCATAATTGCGGCTCCTGCGACCATTGCAGTATGATGGAGAATGCGCCTGAGATCATTGTAAATGCTGTGAATTCCTGTAACGCTCAGGTGGGGGACACAGTGATGGTGGAGAGCGAGACCGGAAAGGTCTTGGGTGCGGCGGCATTGCTGTATCTGCTGCCGGTGATCCTATTCTTTGCGGGATATGTTCTGGGAAATAGCCTGGACTGGGCAGAGAGCGGCGCCATTGCCATGGGAGGGGCCGGTTTTGCTCTGGGTCTGTTTGGGGCTTGGTGCCTGGACCGGTATCGCAGGAACCGCCCGGTAACATATCGCATTGTTTCTCACGGGGCCTGAGGTGTGTTTGGCTATGTAAGAGCCCGCTGGGATATGCTTTCCCCCGAGGAGCGGGAGGCTTATCAGGCGGTTTACTGCGGGATCTGCCACACGATGGGGAAGCGTTTTGGCCAGTTTTCCCGCTTGTTTCTCAACTATGACTTTGCCTTTCTGGCTATGCTGTTGGCCCCGGAGGAGATGCATTGCTCCAACGGTTGTAAAGGCTGTTTCCTTCATCCGGTAAGAGGGAGGCCCTCCTGTGGGGGAGGCCCCTGGCTGGATCTGGTGGCGGGCGAGAGTGTGATCCTCACCTACTGGAAGCTTCGGGATTCTGTGGCTGATGAGGGATTTTTCAAGGGCATGGCTGCCCGGTTTCTCAGCTTGTGTTTGCGGCCTGGGTATCAAAAGGCTCGCCGGCAATACCCGGACTTTGACCGCGAGGTTATTGGCCTTTTGGGGGAGCTTGACGCGCTGGAGAGAGAAAAAG
>JAGBDQ010000318.1 GCA_017937415.1 Oscillospiraceae bacterium | reverse complement strand
GTAGTCCATGGCGTAGGGGCGGATGGTGTCGGTGGCGCCCAGGAGGTTTACCATGGGTTCCAGAAACAGCTCCCCCAATACGGCAAAGCAAAGGCCTACAAACACCCCGGAGAAGAAGCCGGTGGCGGCCACAGTCTCGGCCTCCTCCTGCCTCTGCTGGCCCAACAGACGGGAAGCGGTGTTCCCCGCCCCATTTCCGAAGGTGAAACCGATGGCCTGGATCACCGCCATCAGGGGCAGCACCACGCTCACTGCCCCTTGGGCGCTCTTGCCCAGAGAGCCCACAAAATAGGTGTCGGCCATGTTATAAATGGAAGTAATGAGCATACTGATGACGGTGGGCACCGCCAGGCGGCCCACCAGACCGGGAATGGGTGCGGTGGTGAGCCATTGGAATTTCTCTTCCGGGTTGGCGAATTTCGGCATAGCGGTTCCTCTTTTTCTGATTGTTATATATAAATTATACCACTCCATTTCAGAAAAAGCAAACTGTCTGCCCCTGCATGGCTTCGTTTTTTCCTCCCCGGAAATCCCATCCGGAACCTTGACGAACCGGGCCAGGTCAAGTAAAATAGTCAGGACGGCATATCGTACAGAAAGGAGGCCGGTTCCATGGACAGAGAAACCACCTGCTGCTTCACCGGGCACCGGCCCAACAAGCTCCCCTGGAAGGAGGACGAGAGCGACCCCGGGTGCCTGAAACTGAAGGAGGAGATCCGCAAGGCCGTGGAGGACGCCTATGACCGGGGCTACCGCCACTTTATCTGCGGCATGGCCCAGGGCTGCGACTTTTACTTCTGCGAGGCGGCTCAGGCGCTGCGGGACAGCAGGCCCGGCGTGACAGTGGAGGCCGCCGTCCCCTGTGAGGAGCAGGCCGACCGATGGAGTGAGAAGGACCGGGAGCGGTATTTCCGCCTGGTGGGACTGTGCGACTACGAGACCATGGTCCAGCGTCATTACGACCGGAGCTGTATGCTCCGCCGCAACCGGTATATGGTGGATCGCTCCTCCCTGCTCATCGCCGCCTTTGACGGCACCTTAGGGGGCACCATGTACACCGTGACCTACGCCATGAAAAAGGGCCTGGAGATTCGTGCCCTGGAAGTCAACGGGTTTCAGTTTGAGGATAAGACCGCAGGATAGGAAAACCTATAAACAAAAAATCGGAGGACATCGCGCAGGATGCCCTCCGATTTTTTAATTTTCCATTTGTTGTACCGGAAGATACAACTCCTCTTGCCGGATTTCCCTTTGAAAGAGGGGTCACTCGGAAAGGATGCTGAGCTCCTCCCCGTTGGCGGTGACATTGATCTTGGAGATGGGCTCCAGATAGCTGTTGATGATCTTGGTGGCGATGGGGTCCTCCAGGTCCTTCTGGATCTGACGGCGGAGATTCCGGGCCCCGTAGGTCTGGGAGTAGGACTTCTTCACCAGATAGTCCATCAGGCTCTCATCGTAGGTAAAGACGATGCCCTTGTCACGAAGGTTTTGAGTGAGCTCCTTCAGCATGATACCCGCAATGGCCTTGAAGTTGTCCTCCGTGAGGCGGTTGAAGTAGACGATCTCGTCCACCCGGTTGATGAACTCGGGACGGAGGAAGCCCTCCAGGGCCTTCATGGCCTTGGCCTTCCCCTGCTCATTCTCGCTGCGGCCGAAGCCCACGGCCCCGGTGGAACCGGTGGTGGAGCCCGCGTTGGAGGTCATGACGATGACCGTGTTCTCAAAGTTCACGTTCCGGCCCTGGGCGTCGGTAATATGGCCGTCGTCCAGGATCTGGAGAAGAATGTTGAGCACATCGGGGTGGGCCTTCTCGATCTCGTCAAAGAGGATCACACAGTAAGGCTTCCGCCGCACCTTCTCGGTGAGCTGGCCCGCCTCATCATAGCCCACATAGCCCGGAGGGGACCCGATGATCCGGGAGACGCTGAACTTCTCCATGAATTCCGACATATCCAGCCGGATCAGGGACTCCGGAGAGTTGAACATATCCTGGGCCAAACGCTTTACCAGCTCGGTCTTGCCCACGCCGGTGGAGCCCACGAAGATGAAGGAGACGGGCTTGCGCTTGGAGGCGATGCCCACTCTCCCCCGCCGGACGGCGGCAGCCACGGCGGAGACCGCCTCGTCCTGGCCGATGATGTGCTCCTTCAGCCGGTCCTCCAGCTTGGCCAGGCGCTCATACTCCTGCTCCTGGATCTGGGAGGCGGGGATCTTGGTCCACAGCTCGATGACCCGGGCGAGATGCTCCACGGTCAGCGGCGGGGCCGACATGGCGGTGAGCTTGTCAAGCTCCTCCTGGAGCTGGATCTCCCGGCTCTTAATCTGGGCCAACTGCTCGTAGTTCTGCCCCTCTTCAGCCCCTGAAAGAAGCTTGGTCCGCTCAGCGCCCAGCTTCTCCAGCTCGGCGTTGAGGTTGGCCTGCTCCCGCTCGTTGTCCTTGATCCCGGCCTCCTGACCGGGGTTGACCGACAGGGCGGCGTGCTCCCCCGCCAGGGAGGACAGCTTCTTGCGGATCTCGGACTGCCGGGCCTCGATGGCCTTCAGGTCGTTCTGCTTCTTCACGTCCCGGCTGCTGTTCTCGTTCATCAGGGCCTCCCGCTGGGCGGTCAGGTCCTCCAGGGCTTTACGGACCTGCTTCTCCCGGGCCAGGGCCTTGTTGTGAAGGTTCACGTCGGAGCAGGCCTCGTCGATAAGGTCGATGGCCTTATCCGGAAGGTAACGGTCCGTGATGTACCGCTCGGACATGGTGACGGCGGAGCGGCACATGGCGGGAGAGATGGAGACATAGTGGAATTTTTCGTAATAGGGCGCAATGCCCTCCAGAATCTTCACACTGTCCTCGATGGAGGGCTCTTCCACGATGACAGGCTGGAAACGGCGCTCCAGGGCAGAATCCTTCTCAATGTATTTTCGGTACTCGGTGAGGGTGGTGGCGCCGATGACCTGGATCTCCCCCCGGGAGAGGGCAGGCTTGAGGATATTGGCGGCGTTCATGGACCCTTCAGCGTCCCCGGCTCCCACGATGGAGTGGACCTCGTCAATGACAAGAATGATATTGCCCAGCTTCTTGACCTCGTCAATGAGGCCCTTCATGCGGGACTCAAACTGGCCCCGGAACTGGGTACCGGCCACCAGGGCGGTCAGATCCAGCAGATAGACCTCCTTGTCCTGGAGCTTATAGGGCACATCCCCGTTATAAATGCGCAGGGCGAGGCCCTCGGCGATGGCGGTTTTGCCTACGCCGGGCTCACCGATGAGGCAGGGGTTGTTCTTTTGCCGGCGGTTGAGGATCTGGATGGTGCGGGCGATCTCCTCATCACGGCCCACGATCTTATCCAGCTTACCTTCGGCGGCCTTATTGGTGAGGGAGATGCAATAGTTCTCCAGGAACTTCCGCTTGCCTTCCTTCCCCTTGGCGTTTTTCTCGTCCTTCCCCTTGCCGTTCTTTTCCTCCTTGCCGCCCCGGGGGGCGTCGGAAGGGGCTCTGTCCTTGTCCTTGCCCTCGGCGGGCTCGGAGGCGGCCGCGCCGCCAAACAGCTTGCTCAGGAAAGGAAATGTGGCCGTCTTGCCCTCGTCCTCGTCATCCTCATCGCTCTCGTCCCCTTCGGGGGCGGACATACCCTCGCCGCCCATGGCGGACATCATCTCCTCAGTGAGGTTCTGCACGTCGTCCGCGCTGAGGCCCATCTGCTTCAGCATATCGTCGTCCACCACGTTGATCCCCAATTCCTTGGCGCAGGACAGGCAAAGCCCCTCGGTCTTGGGCTGCCCGTTCTCCATGCGCTGGACAAACACCACCGCGACATTCTTTTTACATCTGGCACAAAGTGTAGGCTGCATTTGCGTTCAACTCCTTTAGGCCGGGCCCTCCCGGCATCCCGGGGGCAGCTTTGTACGCCCCTTCAAGGGTAACATTTTAGCGGGTAATTATGAACAGGATATGAAAATCTGTAAGGAATTTTTCTCCCTGTCAGGAAGGGTCCACCAAAGAGGCCAGATCCTTCATCATCAACAGCTCCATAGGGCTGTGAAGGGCCAGGAACCGGAAGAGATAGGTCTGCTCCATCATCTCCTGGGTCACATAGCCGGTCAGGCTGTAAAGAGCCCATACCGCAATGTAGACAATGACCACGCCCTTCACAAGACCAATGACCCCGCCCAAGCCGCTGTTGAGACTGTTGAGCACCGGCAGTTTGGCCACCAGGTCCAGAGCATGGCTCAGGAGGGTCCAGGCCAGCAGGACCACCAAAAAGCCAATGATGAAAATGAGGCCGCGGGCCAGCTGGGCAGCCACGGCAGCAGCCACCCGGGAGGCCGCGCTGGCCGCCGTGGCAGCAGCCCCCTCGTTCAGGGCATCCTCAATACCGCTCAGGAACTGCTTGTAGAGCTCATTCTCCCGCAGCACCTCCAGCACGCCGGCAAGGGGGACCTCCTCGGCGGAGGTGGCCACATCACCGCCGGGGGCTGTAAATTCGGTCATCCTCAGGGCCTCGGTCAGGCTCTCCTCAATGACGGTCTCCAGCTTGGGCTGAATGGCCTCGGCCACCTTGGGCGTGAGCATGTCGGCCAGGATGTTGGCTCCGATGATGGCCACCAAAACGGCCACCAGGGAACACAGGGTAAGTACGAAGCCCTTCTTGGCGCCCCGCAGGGTGAAAAAGAGCAGAACGGCCACCAAAAGCACATCAAGTATGATGGGGAGCATAGCGTTTACCTCATTTCTTAAAATCAGTCGGGCAGATAGAGCCGGGCAGTCTCTCCCGCGATCAAGGTCACAGAGCCGTCGGCGTTTTGAAGGACCTTGCGGGCCCCCTGGAGGTCCTCCGTAATATGATAGGCCTCCAGATCCCCGGTATAGATGGTCAGATCGTCCACCGTCAGCACCGACAGGTACCGCCCGGCGGTGGAGAGGGACAGGATCTGCCGGTCCATGGAGAGGGAGGCGGTCTCTTCCCCTTTCAGATCCACCGCCACCAGGTCGGCCTCGGTACCCGCCCGGTACCGGCCCAACAAGAGGATACACTGCCCGTCTCCGTCCAAGGAATAACCCTTCAGATGCCGCCAGTTGTACGAGTAGCTCCCCGCTTCGCTGCCGTCGGTGTTGAGGAGCACCAGGGCGTTCTCCCCTAAGATCCGCAGGGGCTCTGAGGTCCAGTTCAGCTTCAGGATGGTGTTGTTCCCCAGAGAGCAGAGCGCGTCCGGCTTGGGCTCACCGCCCGCTATGGAAAGGAGAGAATCCATTCGATAGAAGGCGATCTGGCTGTCGTAGGATCCTCTGGTCTGTCCCGAGGTGGCCAGGGCCAGGGTCCTGCCGTCCGGAGACAGGATCGCGTCGGTGATGAAGCGGGAGGAGATATTGAGGCCCAGCAGGGGCTGGAAGTCGGAATCATATACCGTGACCGAACCCTTGACGCCGCTGGCCTGGGTGGCGATCACCAAAGTTCCCTGGGCGCTGAGGCTGGCCGACAGAATGGATTGCCCGGCATCCGTGGTGTAAGAAAAGACCTCCTCCCGGTCCCGGTAGACATAGAGGCTGCTTCCCCCAGCGTCATAGACCAGGGCGCAGGCCCCGCCGGTGCTCACCACCGGGTTGGAGAGGGTGCGGGTCTGGTTCACGTATTCCGTCCCCCCGGAAGAGTAAAGCCTCACCCCACTTTTGGAGCAGACCAGCAGGTCTCCCCCCATACGGGCAAAGGTGCAGTTCACCCCGCCGTCATACTCGAAGGACTCCACCTGCCCATCCTCGTTGCGCTCCAAAGTGCGGTAGGCAAAATAGCGGCGGATATAGTCAAAGTTCAGCTTCTGCCAGTTGGCCACCAGGAACACGGCTGTTAAGACAAGCGCCAGGGTAAGCAGGAAGGCTGCTCCCCGGCGAAGGGGACTTTTTTTCTTCTCCTCCTTGCTCAATCCTATGTCATCTCCTCCCAGGTAAGACCCGGCTCATGGTACCACAGGCGGCTCATGTAAAGCCCGCCGGAGGGCGCGGTGGGGCCTGCGTCGGTGCGGCACTTTCCTTCCAGAATGTCGCTCACCGCCTCGGGAGGGAATTTCCCTTCAGCGGCGTAGATGATGGTCCCTACCATGGCCCGGACCATATTGTAAAGAAACCCGTTGGCGCACACACGGCAGTCGATCAGGTCCCCCTTCCGCTCCACGTCAAAATAGTAGACCGTGCGAACGGTGGACTTCACATCGGTACCCACACTTTTCACGGCGGCGAAATCGTGGGTACCCACAAAGCGCTCCGCCGCCGCGGCCATGACCGCCTCGTCCAGGCGCTTTGGGTAAAACCAGGCCCGGTCCACAAAAAAGGCATTGCGGATCCGGGAGTTGTAAATGCGGTAAGTGTACTCCTTCCTCTCGCAGGAGGAGATGGCGTTGAATTCAGGAGAGACCTCCACCGCCCGGGTGACCACGATGTCGTCGGGAAGCCGGGTGTTCACCGCCAAAGGGAGCCGGTCCAAAGGGATCCGGGAATCGGTCTTGAAGTTGGCCACATAGACAAGGGCGTGGACTCCGGCGTCGGTCCGGCCGGCCCCTACGCACTTCACCTTGTGGCCCACCACCAGCTCCAGGCATTTTTCCAACGTCTCCTCCACGCTGACGGCGTTTTTCTGGATCTGCCAGCCGTGGTAGGCGGTGCCCACATACATGAGCTGCAAAGCAATGTTTCTCATAGAAGATCCTCAAAAGACGCCCAGCAGGTTAAGGCCAAAAACCCCAAGGCACAGGCAGAGGCCCAGAAGCAGGGAAAGATAGTCCCGGAGCGCATACTGAAGCCGGACCATACGGGTACGGCCCTCCCCGCCGTGGTAACAGCGGCACTCCATGGCAGTGGCCAGCTCGTCCGCCCGGCGGAAGGCTGAGACAAAAAGGGGCACCAGCAGAGGGATCAGGGCCTTGGCCCGCTGGATCAGGTTTCCCGTCTCAAAGTCGGCCCCCCGGGCCTTCTGGGCCGACATGATCTTGTCTGTCTCCTCAATGAGGAGGGGGATAAACCGCAGGGCGATGGACATGATCATGGCAAGCTCATGGACCGGAACGCGGATCTTCTTGAGCGGGCCCAGCAGATCCTCGATGGCGTCGGTGAGCCGGATGGGCGAGGTGGTATAGGTCAGAAGGAAGGTACTGGAGATGAGCATGGTGATCCGGATCAGCATAAAGAAGGCGGTACGGATCCCCTCCCAGTAAATGCGGAAGATCCAGAAGCTCACCAGAGGCTCCCCCTCCCCCACCGTGTAAAAGAGGTTGAGGACCGCGGTGAAGGCCAGGATCACCAAAACCGGCCTCAGCCCCTTAAAAAGGGCCTTGAAGCCCACCTTGGAGCTGATGGCTCCGATGGCCAGGACCGCCGCGCACAGGGCATAGCCCGCAATATTCCTGGCGGTAAAGAGGGCCACGATGTAGAAGATCACCAGCAGGAGCTTGGTGCGGGGGTCCAGGCGGTGCAGAAAGGTGCTGCCCGGGAAAAACTGTCCCAGGGTAATGTCCTTTAATGCCATTACGCTTCCCCTCCCTTCTCCGCTTGACGGGGATCGCGCAGTTTGGCGAGGATAGCGGCTTTGGCCTGCTCCACCGTGTAGACCGAGGGATCCACCCCGGCCCCCAGCTCCCGCAGGCGGCGGAAGACACGGGTCATACGGGGAACTCCAAGTCCCATGGCCTCCAGTTCCTCCCCGTGGGCAAAAACCTCCCGGGGAGAGCCCTCAAAGGGGATCTTTCCGTCATTGATGACCACCAGCCGGTCAGCGGTGCGGGCCATCTCCTCCATGGAGTGGGAGACTGTAATGATGGTAGCGTTTTTCTCCTCGTGATAGTCCCGGATATTGCCCAGGATCTGCTCCACCCCCACCGGGTCCAGTCCGGCGGTGGGCTCGTCCAAAATGAGGACAGCAGGCTCCATGGCGATGACCCCGGCGATGGCCACCCGGCGCTTCTGCCCGCCGGAAAGCTCAAAGGGAGACGCCTCCAAAAGCTCCTCCGAGAGGCCCACAAACCGGGCGGCCTCCCGCACCCGACTGTCCACCTCGTGTTCGTCCAGGCCCATGTTTTTGGGCCCAAAGGCGATGTCCTTGTAACAGGTCTCCTCAAAAAGCTGATACTCGGGATACTGGAACACCAGCCCCACCCGGAACCGGGCCTGACGGGTGGCTTCCTTGTTCTCCCAGATGTCCTTGCCCTCCACCAGCACCTTACCCGAGGTGGGCTTCAAAAGGCCGTTGAGGTGCTGGATCAGGGTGGATTTTCCCGAGCCGGTGTGGCCGATGATCCCCAGGTACTCCCCCGGATAGGCGCGAAAATCCACCTCCTCCAAAGCGGCGTGCTGGAAGGGGGTCCCGGCGGAGTAGATATGGGATAGTTTTTGGGTTTCAATGATAGGTTCCAATGGTTTCATTCCTTATTCAACATCTGATAGATCGCCTGAGCGCACTCCTCGTCGGTGAGGGCGTCCAGGGGAAGGTCAAGGCCCTCTTTCCGCAGCTCATAGAGAAGCTCCACGGTCTCGGGGACAGTCAGTCCGGCCGCTTTCAGCTCCTCCACACGGCAGAACACCTGGCGGGGCGGGCCGTCGGCAATGATCTCCCCGTCCGACATGACCACCAAGCGGTCGGCCTGGGCGGCCTCGTCCATATGGTGGGTGATGAGGACCACCGTGACTCCGTTTTCCCGGTTGAGCCGCTTGACGGTCTCCAGCACCTCTTTCCGGCCGATGGGGTCCAGCATGGCGGTGGGCTCGTCCAGCACCACGCACCGGGGCTTCATGGCCAGCACCCCGGCGATGGCAATGCGCTGCTTCTGTCCGCCCGAGAGAAGATGGGGGGCGTGCTCCCGGAGGTGGTACATTCCCACCGCCTTGAGTGCGTCGTCCACCCGGGAGCGGATCTCGTGGGACTCCACCCCCAAGTTCTCGGGGCCGAAGGCGCAGTCCTCCTCCACCACATTGGCCACGATCTGGTTGTCCGGGTTTTGGAACACCATGCCCACCACCCGGCGAATGTCCAGGAGCCTGGCCTCGTCAGCGGTGTCCATGCCGTCCACATACACCTTGCCCCCCGAGGGAAGCAGAATGGCGTTCATGTGCTTGGCCAAGGTAGACTTGCCCGAGCCGTTGTGGCCCAGGACGGCCACGAAGGAACCGGAAGCAACCTCCAGGTCCACGCCGTCCAGAACGGCTTTGGCGGCCTTCCCTTCCTCGGCGGGATAGGAGAAGGTGAGGGATTCGGTTTTCAGGATAGGATCACTCATGAAAAGTCCTCTTTATCATCAAGTAATTGGTTGGGCATAACACAGAAAATATGTTCTCCGGTCATTGACTCAATACAATCAGGTAATCTTGTGTCAATTTGAATGACACCGGCATTTTCTTTCAACCTCATACAACGAATCACACCATCGCAAGGGAGCATGTCCGGTATAAGCTCCCGGCCATAAAAAATGGGAATTTCATCTTGAAAGCGGTGCTCAACCCCGAAGGCATCCAGCAAGGAGCATTCAGCAAGGCCCGGATACCAGTCGGTATCCCATATTTTATTGATACAAACTTTGAGGTAAGTCATCAATTTTCCTTCCCTTGTAAACGGGTCAATCCTGAGGCTCAATGTGAATCACAACGGCATTCTTGATCTCCTTTATCTTCTTTTTTGCAATATTGTCCAGAATCACAGGAAGAGACTCCTTATACAGATACACCCTCTGGGCACCGACATATAATCCGGCATCCACAAACGCCCGTGCCTCCACTGGCGTTGTCTGCTCCTGTGTATGGATACACAAAACAGGCTTAAATAGGGATTTGGGCCTGACCTTCAACAAAAATGTCCGAATAAAATGCGACGATAGGCTCCAACTGGCGATCTGCCCCTCCCGAAATGGTGAAAACACCACCACATCTTGCCTGCCCTGATAAGCCAGAGCCCTCTTGCCTTCTGCGAGAAGCTGCCCCAAAAGGATCTTTCCGGTAGGAATTGTTTTTCCGGTTTCCGGATCGGTGTAAGACCGCCTCCCTTTGATCTCCACTGCCACATAGGAGGGCTCTTCCACACGCTCTCCTGTTTTTGTATTGTAAAAAGTGATCGTAGAAGGCTTCAGGTCAAGATACCATTTTTCAATGTATCCATAGTTTTCGCCTTTTATCATTGCAGACTCCTTTCCTACTCCGCCATCCATCTCCCCGTAGCGCCGCAGGGGAGGGCCAGGCCGGTGGCAGTGACAGGCAGGCCCAGCTCCTGGCTTTCGGTGTGGCCGCCGTACTTTTTAGTCACCAGGGTCTCCAGAATGTAGGTCAGCACCGAGGGGGCAAGTCCGGTGGTGTAGGAGTTGATGAGGAAGAACAAGGGCTGATCGGACAGGACCCGGGAGACCAGCTCCACGAAGGGCCACAGGTTCTCCTCCAGCCGCCAGATCTCCCCGGAGGGGCCCCGGCCGT
>JAGBDQ010000317.1 GCA_017937415.1 Oscillospiraceae bacterium | reverse complement strand
GGCCTGCTCGCCGCTGGAGTGGCACTGGATGCCCCGGCGCACCTCGTATGTCAGGTTCAGCCCCGCCCCGTCGTTCTCCAGCCGGTCCACCACCCGGAGGGACTGCTCGTTGTGCCGGAAACCGTCGGCCATGATCTCGTTGAGCACCCGCTCTCCGGCGTGGCCGAAGGGGGTGTGGCCCAGGTCGTGGCCCAGGGCGGCCGCCTCAGCCAGGTCCTCGTTGAGCCCCAGGCCCCGGCAGATGGTGCGGGCCACCCGGGCCACCTCCAAAGTATGGGTCATGCGGGTGCGGTAGTGGTCCCCCTCAGGCCGCAGAAACACCTGTGTCTTGTGCTTGAGCCGCCGGAAGGCCTTGCAGTGGACCACCCGGTCAATGTCCCGCTGAAAGCAGGTCCGCAGGGGGCAGGGCTCCACCTCCACCTCCCGGCCCTTGGACTGGGAGGACAGGCAGGCATAGGGGGAAAGATCCTTGGCTTCTCTCTGTTCCAGCTCTTCTCGAATGGTCATGACGCTCCTCCTTCATTTTCTCAAAATACCCTTCTATTTACTTAATACGCCGCAAATTCAAAAAACCCTTCTTTTTTCTCAAAAATTTTTGAAAAAATTTTTTCCTCTCCGGAAAACCTTACCCGCGGATATGCTCCAGCAGGACCTTTCCCCGGTCCAGGCTCTTCCGCAGCCGGGTCCGCCGGTCCTCTTTCAGGGGCAATCCGCAGTGCTTGGCCACGGCCTCCACCACCTGATCCACAGTGAGATCATCGGTGACGATCTTCTCCTCTTCGGGCCGGGCGGCAAAAAAATCCAGGCTCTTCTCAATGGCCTGAACCGCAAATTCTTCTCTGGGAAGCCGGCCCAGGCTCCGCTTTTTCAGCCGTTTCAGCAGAGTCTCCCGGCCCGCCCAGAGGATCACATGACACACCGGGACCCCGTCTTTTTTAAGCCGCCCGATGATCTCATCAAAATATTGCCCCCGGTTGAGGGTCATGGGGGCTATGATGACCCCGGGGTAGGTCCCGGCGATCCATTTCAGCGTCTCATAATTAAAGTCCCGCCACAGGGGAACATCCTGAAAGTCCGGCGTCCTGCATTCCTCCGGCGCGTTTTTCCGGAGAAAATAGCCTATATTTTCCGGATCATACACAAAAGCCTTCTCCAGCCGCTTCTGGAGCTCATGGGCCACGGTGGTCTTTCCCGCCCCAAAGCTCCCGTTGAGCCAAAGGATCACACCTGACCCTCCCCCCTCAAGGGCACTGCCTTCCAGACTGTCCCGGTGACACGGAGGGCCGCCCCTCCGGCGGAGACTTCCCGGAGCCGCGCCCCGAACTCCTCCTCCCGCCCTTCGGGGAGAAGGGCCCGGAAGGTGATCTCAAGGCCAAACTCATGCTCTCCCTCCACCCCCTGCAGGGGCAGAAGCTCTAACTTGAGCCGATCAAAAAGACCGTAAGGGCAGTCACACTCCACCTGTGTCCAGGGCCGCACTACGGAAATGCCCGAGGCGTCCAGGGTGTCCTTGGCACTTCTGGCGTAGGCCCGGGTGAGCCCCCCGGCCCCCAGCAGGATCCCCCCGAAGTACCGGGTCACCACGCATAAAACGTTCCAGACCTCCTCCCGCTGAAACACGCCCAGCATGGGCTGTCCCGCGGTGCCCTGGGGCTCCCCGTCGTCGGAGTAGCGCTCCCCGCCCCCCGTTTTCAGCCGGTAAGCCCAGCAGTTGTGGCGGGCGCCATAGTGCTTTTTCTTCATCTCCTCGATGTGGGCCCTGGCCTCCTCCTCGGTCTCCACAGGCCAGATATTCCCGATAAAGCGGGACTTTTTCTCCACAAATTCGCTCTCGGCGGTCTTGGTGGGGATCAGATATTCGGTCATAAGGGCCTCCCATGATTCAGCGGTTTTTCTCCCATTCCTCCCGGGGAAGGACATAGCAGACATCGGTGCGAGTCTCCCCCAACTGACTGCAGAATGTCTCCCGGGTCATACGGTAGGTAAAGCCCAGCTTTTCAATGACCCGCTTGGACTGGGCATTGAAGTCAAAGTGACAGCAGTGGGCCATCACACAGTTCAGGTCCTCAAAGACATGGCGCAGCAGCTCCCGGCCCGCCTCGGGGACCAGCCCCCGGCCCCAGTAGGGCTTGGCGAGCCAATAGCCCAGCTCCAGCTGAACGACTCCTTCGGGCAGGTCAGCGGGGCTGCAGAACTCCTCCGGCGGAAAGAGCCCGGCGCTGCCAATGGGCTCCCCGGTCTCCTTGAGCACCAGGGCGTAGGTCTCAGGCTCGCCCAGGGGGCCGTGAATGATCTCCAGGCTGTTTTCCACGCTGGTGTGGACCGGCCACCCCGCCCGGGGCCCCACGTCAGGATCC
>JAGBDQ010000316.1 GCA_017937415.1 Oscillospiraceae bacterium | reverse complement strand
TGTTCTTCAACTGGACCTGCGGCGGCTTTACGGCGGCCTTTACGGGCAAGACCCTCCGGGCCCGTCTGGCCGTGCTGGAGGACCAGCTTCCCGCCATGCCCGGGACGCCCCCCGCGCCCCCCTGTTATCCCTGTATCGGCGTGGTGGCAGATGGGGACGAGACCCTTCTGAACCGGCAGGAGTGCCGGGAAAACGGCGGGTGGTACACCCTCTGGGAGAGCGGGGAGCCCGGGGAGCACATTCTGCGCCTTATCAAGCTCAGCGAGAACTCCCGGGGCAAGCTGGGCCTTCTGGAGCTGGAGACCGACGGGGAAATTCTTCAGGCGCCCCAGGAGAAACGGCCCTACATCGAGATCGTGGGAGACTCCATCACCTGCGGCTTCGGTAACGAGGCGGCCGACAACGACACGGTGTTCCGTACCAGTGAGGAGAACGGCTGGATGACCTACGGGGCCATTGCCGCCCGGGAACTGGGCTGCTCCTTCGGCATGGTGAGCGAGTCGGGTATCAGCGCCATTCAGCCCGAGAAGCCCATGTTCCCCATCCACACCATGGACGAGATCTACCATCTCACCGACGAGCTTTTTGACCGCCGCCGGGGGGTGGATGCCCAGAGCTTTGACTTTTCCGCCCATCCCAACGATGTGGTGGTCATCAACCTGGGCACCAACGACTGCACCCCCATCCGTTTTTGCCCCGAGTTCCCGCTGGTGGACGGCATGGAGGAGCATTTCCGCAAAAAGTACAAGGATTTTATCGCCTATGTCCGTAAGTGCAACGGCCCGGACACCTACATCGCCTGCACCCTGGGGTCCATGGACTATTACCTCTGGGAGCATATCCGCGCCGCGGTGGAGGAATACCAGGCCGAGACCGGGGACGGGCGGATCTGCGCCTTCAAGATGCGGCCCATCAATATCATGACCGAGGGGTACGGCGCCATGGGGCACCCCTCCCTGAAAACCAATCTGCGTATGGCCCAGGAGCTGGCAGCTAAGCTGCGGAAGCACGTGCCCTTTCTGGCAGAAAAGGAGGACTGAACTATGGCACTGAAGGAGAAACTGAAAAATCTTCTGACTGCCGGGGTGCCCGCCCCGGAAACAGTTCCCCAGGACATTCCCCACGGGGATATGCCGGGGGATAAGATCCGCATCGGGGCCGAGCACATCCGTAAGGCCAATCTCCTCTTTCCCCGGCTGTTAGAGGAGCTGGCCCGGACGGGCAAGGACCGGGCGGTGGTCTCGGTCTACGGCGGATCGGGGGTGGGCAAGAGCGAGATCGCCTCCCTGCTGGCCTGGCGGCTTCAGGAGGCGGGGATCGGCAGCTACGTGATCTCGGGGGACAACTACCCCCGGCGGATCCCCCTCTACAATGACGCCGAGCGGCTCCGGGTCTTCCGTGTCGCCGGGCTTCAGGGTCTGGTGGCGGGCGGAGCCTATTCCGACGGGGTGCAGGAGGTCCTTTCCAAACTCTGGGCAGCCGAGACCGACCCTGACCCGGCCCTTCGGGGGGAATACCCCTGGCTGGAGGTCTATCAGCGGCATGGCCGGGCGGCCCTGACCGACTATCTGGGCACCGCCGCCGAGCAGGATTTTGACGAGCTGAACGCCATCCTCTCCGCCTTCCGCTCCGGCGCGAGCGCCTGCTGGCTCAAGCGCATGGGCCGCACCGAGGAGGAGCGGTGGTATTCCCAGGTGGACTTTGCCGGGGTCGAGGTACTTATTTTAGAGTGGACCCACGGCAACAGCCCCTTCCTCACTCAGGTGGACATCCCGGTGCTCCTGAACAGCACCCCTGAGGAGACCCGGGAGCACCGGCGGCTCCGGGCCCGGGACAGCAAGACGGACAGTCCCTTCACCACCATGGTGCTGGAGATCGAGCAGGCCAAGCTGGACGCTCAGGCCCGCACCTCCCGGCTGGCCATCTCCAAGGCGGGAGAGCTTCTGGACCCGGCCGCCCTGTAACGGCCCACATCATCAAAAAAATCCTCCGTGCCGTCGGCACGGAGGATTTTTTGATCTGCTTTTTACTCTTTGGGGGTAAACCGGGGCAGGCCGAAAAGGGTGACCACAAAGTTGTTGGTGCTGAGCTTTTTATAGAAATAGCGGTATTTTTCCTGCTCTTCGGCAGGGATCATGTGGGTATCGTTGCACAGCTCGCAGATGTCGAAGGCCTCGCCGTACTGCTTCCACTCGGGCCGTCCGCCTCCGTTGGGATCCCCGGTGGCGCAGAAGTCGTACCAATAGCCCTGGATGAGCTCCATGAAGTCATAGTCGGCGCCCACCCAGTGGTAGTCGAAGAAGGGGTTACGCTCCCCCTTGTCCACCCGGCCGAAGACATAGGGCATCTCGGCACAGTGGGGGCTTCCTGCGGCGTGGCCCCGCTCGGTCTCATTCTCCTTGCTCATGAGCCAGATGTAAGCCTTGCGGCCAAACTTTTTGCAGATCTCGCCGATCTTGGCCGAGCCCAGGAGCATGATGTCGGAGGCGATGGTGCTGGCCTGCTTGGCGGCCTGGACCCCGTTCTCGGCGGGATACCACTTCTTCATGTTCTCCACGTTGTCGGGGAAGGCCTCGGCCAGGTAGGCGTGGAAGTCCTCCACGGTGAACTTCTCAGGATCCACGCAGGGGAATTCCTGGGAGCAGGAGCCCATGAGCACGTCAAAGTCGTTGAATTCGCCGCTGTCCATGATCTCGGAGTAGGGCTTGGGGATGAACTCCCCGTCCACGCAGAAGCTGAAGCCCCCGGCCATGGGTCCGGTGGCCCCCACGAAGGCGGTATAGGAGTCAAAGAGCTCCCAGGCGTCCTTCCGGCGCAGCTCGGCAATGCTCTTGCAGCCAATGTACTCCATGAACTCCACGCCCTTCTGCTCCAGCTCGCTTCTGGGCTGGGGCTGCATGAAGCCCCAGTAGATGGGGCCGCTTTCGATGGAGACACGGTTGATGAGGCCCTTCATCAGGGGGGAGGCGTGGAGGGCGCCGGTGCCGGCTGCACCGCCCGACTGGCCGGCCACCGTGATCCGGTCCGGGTCGCCGCCGAAGACGGCAATGTTCTCCTTCACCCACTGGCAGGCCTTGCGCATGTCGTAGAGGGCGTAGTTGCCCGAGGTGCCCCCCGCCTCCCGGGTGAGCTCGGGGTGGGCGAAGAAGCCCAGGAAGCCCAGACGGTAGTTGATGGTGACCACTACCACATCCTTGCGGGAGGCGAAGCCGGTGCCGTCGCACACCACCTCGCAGCCGCTGCCGGCCACCATGCCGCCGCCGTGGATCCAGACAAAGACGGGAAGCTTGGCTTCGGGGGTCTTGGCGGGAGTCCACACGTTCAGATAGAGGCAGTCCTCCTCATACTGGGAGGGCATCAGAAACTGGGGGACGCCGTGAACATTGGCGGGCAGCTGGTCGTCGCTCATCACATGCTGGATGGAGGCGGCGGCATACTGGGTGGCCCGGCGGACCCCCCGCCAGCGGCCGGGATCCTGGGGGTGGCGGAAGCGGAGCTCACCCACTGGCGGGGCGGCGTAGGGGATCCCCTTGAAGATCTTGAGGTCCCCCTCGGTATAGCCCTGGAGCCAGCCCTGCTTGACCTGTACCTTGGCGTTGCTGAAGTTATCCATATTCCAATGACCTCCTGTTTGTTTTCGATTTTCGCAGCAGAAAGGGGCTGTTGACACCTGATTATAGGATAGAGGAACCGGGAAGGTTTGCATATCAAAAAAGTGAACGGTGATTTTGCTTTTATGGATTTTCCTTCTTTTGGCAAAGGCCATTTTTGCCAGGTGTTTGATTTTTCAATATGAAAGCGTCTTTTTTGAAAGCATTTTCCTGCTTCGTTTGGTATTTATAACATAAGGGACATCGCCCCTAAATCTTAAGGAGGAAACAGATATGAAAAAGAAACTTGCCCTTGTTCTTTCCATTGTCATGATCTTTTCCCTGTTAGCGGCCTGCGGCCCCAAGGAGGAGGCCAAGAATTCCCAGCCCCCCGATAACCAGAACCAGGAGACCAACAATCCCCCCTCCACCGAGATCACCCACGTCTCCCTGGAGCTGATCTCTCTGTCGGTCATCCCCAGCCTGGAAGCCACCAAGAAGGTGGAGAACGACATCAACGACTACATCCAGAATACCCTGGGTGAGAACATCGCCCTGGACCTGAGCGTTGTGAACGTGTCTGATTTCTTTACCACCGTACCCATGGAGCTGGCCGGCGGCACCGGCCCCGATCTGGTCATGATGCTGGGCAACCTGTCCAACTTCCAGAGCCAGGGCTACCTGCTTCCTCTGGACGACTATCTGGACAACGAGCTCAAGCCCACTGTGGAGCTGCTGGGCAACATCATGGGCAGCGGCAAGATCGCCGGCCACACCTACATGGTGCCCCGTTACTTCGGCACCGTGCTGGACTGGAAGTTCATCTATGACACCGCCTACACCGACGGGGTGTACGACATGACCAAGGTCCATGACATGGCCTCACTGGAGGAGTGCCTGGAGGCCCTGAAGGCCAAGTGGCCCAATGAGCGCTTCCTGGTTTACAACGATCAGTTTGACGACATCCTGAACTACACCTACGACGTCTCCATCATTGGCACCTATGCTGCCACCGTGGGCGAGAGCACCACCCTGGTGAACTACTACGAGACTGACGCCTTCAAGGAGGCCATCGAGATGGCCTACCGCTTCCGCCAGAAGGGCTACTCCGATCCCGAAGGCTCGGCCAATACTCTGAGCCACGATGCCGTGATCATGGCCGGCACCTCCAAGGGCGTCATCATGGGCCACTCGGCCGACTGCGCGGGTACCGCCGACATGTTCACCAAGCGGAACACCTACGGCGCCACCTTTGGGGCCGTCACTCTGGAGATCGGCGACCTCTACACCGATAACACCGGCATCGGTATCTCCTACACCTGCAAGAACCCCTCCGCCGCTGCCAAGTTCATCAACATGCTCTACTGCGACGAGTTCGTGTGGACCGCCCTGATCTACGGCGCCGAGGGCCAGGACTATGTCTGGCTGGACGACGCCCACACTCAGGCCGACTATCCCGAGGGCCTGGACGCCAACACCATCCCCTACAACTGCCTCTATAGCTGCGGCATCATCGGCAACGGCTTCCGGACCGGCAGCATCCCCATGGTGTCCGCCACCTCCAGCGGCTCCGATCCCGAGTACGGCATGAAGCTGATGAACCAGGCCTGGTGCCCGCCCCTGTACGGCTTCACCCCCGATCCCTCCAAGGTCAGCAATGAGATCGCCGCTGTCAGCAATGTGGTGGATCAGTACCTGAAGCCCCTGACCTACGGCGATGTAAATCCCGACGAGCTCTATCCCCAGTTCATTGACGCCCTCAAGGCCGCCGGTATCGACAACATCATTGCCGACTACCAGGCTCAGGTGGACGAGTGGGTCAAGGAGAACAAGTAAGCGCAAGAAAGCAGGAAATCGACACCAAACGCGGGCTTCGGCCCGCGTTTGGCGTCTCGGTCTTTACAACTTCGCCCTGGGTATGTAAAATATAAGAGATGGATCATGGAATGAAAGACCGTACACTCTGCAGAGAAGCGTGGTGACAGATCAGTGAAGTCGTGGCGAAAAAAGGCGATCATGCTCCTGATGGCGATCCTGGCGGCGGCCGGCATCTTTTTGGGCTGGACCAGCTATAACTATGCTTACGCCATCCGCAAGGCGGTGACCGAGGAGAACCTGGCGTCCTCCCGGCTCTGGCATAACCAGCTGATCTCCCGGACCGACGCCCTGTACGGGCACCTTTACGAGCTTTTGCTCACCCTGTACAGCGAGACGCCTCTGCAACTAGGGACCCCGGAGATGGACATTGCCACTAAGGTCACCGTGCTCAACATGATGCAGGATAAGCTGTTGGCGAGCGCCGATGCGGATGCCTTTTTCGTTTTCGATTCGGAAAACGGACTCTACCTGTTCTCGGCCCGGTCCTCTCTGCCTCACGCAGAGGTTTTTCGTATCAAGAGCTATACCTGGGAAAACGCTGTCCGGCTGGCCGGGCCTATGGGGGACAAGACCTGGGACCTGACCGCCATCGGGGACGGAGATTATTTATTCAAGAGTATTCAACTGGGGAAATACACGGTGGGCGCCGTCAGCGGATGTTCCCATTATTTCATTGAAAACAGTGTCAACATTATGGGGGAGGAATACGGCTGCTTCCTGCGTACCGGGGACGGGACCTTTGCCTGCGGAGGGGATCCGGGGCTGGCCGTCAGGCTGGAGGGAGAAGTCAGGGAAGGGTATTCCGGCGGCTGGATCACCCAGATTATGCCGGTGCCCCTTTTGGAGGGGGAGATGATCCTTCTGGCCCGGCCGGGTACCATGACCGAGGCGGGGGATCAGGTCCCGCTGTTTCTCTTTCTGGACAGCACGGTCTGCGTGATCCTGATCCTGCTTTTGCTGCTTTTGCTCCGCCGGGATGTGGTCCGGCCCTCCCGGAAGCTGGCGGAGGCCAACAGCATCCTGGCGTCGGGGCAGATCGACTACCGGCTTGACCCGGAGACGGCGGGGAGCACGGAGTTCCGGTCCCTTTTTGAGAGCTTCAACGAAATGGCCGACCAGATCGTTACGCTGCGGATCGACGCCTACGATATGAAGCTCCAGGACGAAAAGAACCGGCTTGCCATGCTCCGTGCCCAGATCAAGCCCCACTCCCTGCTGAATGTGATCACCACCATCAGCAATATGACCTACACCAGCCGACCGGAGGAGATCCGGGCCTATATTTCGGTTTTTGCCAAGTTTATCCGCTATATGCTCAACACCACCGCCTCCTGGACCACCGTATCTGAGGAGCTGAACCACATTTCAAACTATCTGAATATGCAGCAGACCCGCTTCCCCGACTGTATCCACTGCACGGTGGATTGCGACGAGGCGGTGGCCGGGCACCCCATCCCCTTCCTGTGCCTCTTTACCCTGGTGGAGAACACCACCAAGCACGCCATGACCCTCTATGAGCCGCTGCAGATCCGGATCATCTGCCGCAAGGGAGCGGAGGAAGGCTTCCCCGGGATCATTCTCCGGGTGGAGGACGACGGCGGCGGTTTTTCCCCGGAGGCCCTGGAAAAGCTGCGGGAGGAGAGCGGACAATCCCCCTATGCCAAGGAGCATCTTGGCCTGAACAATGTGCGATATACCCTGAACCTGATCTACCACAGAGACGACCTGCTCCGGCTGGGCAACCGGCCTGAGGGCGGAGCCTGGGTAGAACTTTGGATCCCTGATGAGGAGGTGACGGCATGAAGCTGCTCATCTGTGACGATGACATTCTGACCGTAGACATCATAGAATCCCACCTGGACTGCGCCGCCCTGGGGATCTCCCAGGTGCTGCGGGCCTATAACGGAGAGGCGGCCAAGGAAGTGATCGCCGCTGAGGAGCCTGAACTGGTCCTGTGCGACATCGGGATGCCTCTTTGCGACGGCGTGGAGGTGCTGAAGTACGTTTATGAAAACCGGTTTGAGGCCGAGTTCGCCTTCCTCACCTGCCATGAGGATTTCGAGTACGCCAAAGCAGCCCTTCAGTACGGCGCCTCCCATTATATCACGAAGCCCTTTGAGATGGAGGAGCTGGAAGGTGTGCTGAGAAGCATGATCGAATCGGCCACTAAAAAGCGGCTGGACCGCATCGACCAGAGTCAGGCAAGGCAGGACTCGGTGATGAACAGCGTGCTGCGGCAGCTGAGCTATGGGCTCTGGGGGACCGACCGGGCTTCGGTGGACGCCATGCTGCGGCAGAACGGGGTGGAGCTTTCGGCGGACAGCCGGTGGAATATGGTGCTCTCCTGCTCGGATATGACCGACGCCCTGAGCTGCGGCTGGCGGAGCGAGCTGCTGATGTACACTGCCAGCCGGCTTCACGACGAGGTGCTGGCCGGCTATGTGGGAGCCGCCTATACCCTGCTTTATTCGGACGACCGTTACCTCTGGTGCCGCTGCTTTATTCCCGCCGAGGCCTGTTCCCGGAAGGAACTTTTTGCCCGGTGCCGGCAGCTCTCCCAGCTCTGCGTCGAGCATGCCTCCCTCCGTCCGGCCATCTTAGTGGGGGACCCCTTTCAACTCTATCAGGCTGCCGAGGTCTACAGGCAGCTGACCGGGAAGATGGAACGCCTCCGCTTTTCTCCCGGGGTGATCTGCAGCCTGGAGAACGTGGACGAGCTGTGCGTCCCTCAGGAGACCTACCTGGATGGCCCCAACCTGCTGCGGCATCTGAAGGAGCATGACCGGGAGGGATTTTTGCAGTACATTTCCACCACACTGAATGCCCTTCCCGGCTCGGCCGACAACTATAAGGCCATGGATGCCCTGCGCAGCGAGCTGGTCTATCTCCTTGCCTCCTGCCTTCGGGACAATGGCCTTTCCCCCGAGGGGATCTTCAGCCGAAAAGATGTGGCTGCCCTGAATACCTCCTCGGTCCGCTCGGCCCGGGATTTCTTCCGCCTGGCCGAGACCCTGTACGCCGCCGTGGAGGAGGAGCTGCAGCAGCTTCAGGATTCGGCCGACATCATCGCCCGGGTGGAGAGCTATATCCGGGAGCATTTCCGGGAGAACATCAACCGGAACGATGTGGCCGCCGTTGTTTACATCACCCCCAACTATCTCTCCAAGCTCTTCCGCAGCAAAATGGGCATGAACCTGCGGGAGTACATCAACCAGATCCGCATTGAGGAGGCCCGCCGGATGCTCCTGACCACCAGCCTGTCGGTGAGCGAGATCGCCGGAAGGGTGGGCTATGACAACATCTCCTATTTTTCCACGGTGTTCCGGAAGCAGGTGGGCATGAGCCCGGTGGACTGGAGAAATTCCAAACGAGAGGACGGCGAAGTGTGTGACATGGAGGAATAGCCTGCGCCAGGACAGGGAGACCCTGAAACGGCTGGAGCCCAAGGCCCGGATCCAGTTTATCTGGGACTATTACCGCCTGCCCATCATCGCCGCGGCGGTGGGCCTTGCCCTGCTGATCACGGCGGTGGGGCTCAATTTAGGCCGCGGCGAGGTGGCCATGTACGCCGTCTTCGTCAATACCGACCAGACCGGACTGGAGCCTGACGCCGCCCTGCTTGACGCGGTGCTGGAGGAGGCCGGGACCGACATGGGGAAAAAGCACATCGACATCACCGCCAACCTCTATCTGGGTCAGGACGGGACGTATGACGGAGAGACCATCATGGTTCTGGCGGCCCTCTTCGGCATCAGCGATTTGGACCTTTTTGCCGCCGACGAGGCGGTATTCCGGCGGTACGCCGACCAGAACGCCTTTGCAGACCTCTCCAAACTCATTGAGCCGGAGCTGCTCGGGGAACATGAGAGGGACCTGTACTACTATGACACGGAGGACGGGCAGCGGGTGCTGGGGGGCATCGTGCTCCACCCGGGCTCGGTGCTCCACCGGGCGGGATACTACCACGCCGATGTGGTCATCGGGGCGGCCATCAACGGGGAAAATCTGGATGAGGCCGTCCGATTTATCCGAGCCCTTTTGGCAACCGGATAGAAATTGGGGGTTCGGGTGTACTTTTTTTAATGTGGAAGCAGAGCAAGGACGGTATGATATAGAAAGAGAAGTCATATAAGGAGGGAGCTCTATGGCAACAAAAACCCCAGCAAAGCCGGCGTCGGAATTTGACGGCCTGTTGGCCCAGAACAAGCGGGAAAAAAAGTGGAAGTCCACCCTGAAGAAGGACCTTCCCCTTTATCTGATGATGCTTCCCGGCTTTATCTATCTGATCGCCAACAACTACCTTCCCATGTTCGGCATCCTCATCGCCTTCAAGAAGATCAATTTCTCCGTAGGCATTTTTCAAAGCCCCTGGTGCGGCTTTGAAAACTTTGAGTACCTTTTCAAGACCAAGGATGCCTTCATCATGATCCGCAACACGGTGCTCTATAACCTGGTGTGGATCGCGCTGGGACTGGTGATCGCCGTCTTTATCGCCATCTGCATGGCCGAGATCTCTTCCCGCAAGGCGGCCAAGGTGATCCAGCCGGTCATCTGCTTCCCCTCCATGGTGTCGGCGGTCATTCTGTCCTTCATCGTTTACGCCTTCCTGAGCACCACCTACGGCTATCTGAACACCACGATCTTCCAGAATAATCCCATCAACTGGTACGCCTCGGCAAAGTACTGGCCCTTTATTTTGACCATCGTCCACTTCTGGCAGAACGCCGGCCAGAGCTCCATCATCTACATGGCCAGCATCGGCGGTATTGACAAGAGCCTTTACGAGTCGGCCCGGCTGGACGGAGCCTCCAAGCTCAAGCAGATCCGCTACATCACCCTGCCCATGCTCCGGCCTATGATCATCCTGATGCTCCTCATGTCTATCGGCCGGATCTTCAACTCGGACTTCGGCCTCTTCTATCAGGTGCCTCTGGGCTCCGGCCTGCTGAGCAGTACCACCCAGACCATCGACACCTATGTCTACCGGGCCCTGCTCCAGCTCAACAACGTGAGTATGTCCTCGGCGGCCAGTGTGTTCCAGGCCATCATCGGTTTTGTGCTGGTGCTGGCATCCAACCTTCTGGTTCGGGTGGTGGACCCGGACAACAGTCTGTTCTGAGGAGGGGAGAGAAATGGCAAAAGTTAAAGTCAGCAAGGCGCCTACCATTCAGGATGAGAAGGGCTTTCATTACTTTGCTCTGGTGGTTATGATCATCCTGGCCATCTACTGCGTGATCCCCTTTATCCTGATGCTCTCGGTCTCCTTCTCCTCCGAGGCCGCCCTGGCGCAGGGCTATAAGTTCTTCCCCCAGGAGTTCTCCCTGAACGCCTACCAGTTCCTGTGGGTCAAGCGGGCCACCATCTTCCGGTCCTACGCCCTCACCATTCTGGTGACCGTGGTGGGCACCGCCGCCAACCTGGTCCTCACCTCTCTGTTCGCGTATCCCCTGAGCCGGAAGGACTTCAAGCTGCGCAATGTCTTTGCTTTCATCCTGTTCTTCACCATGCTCTTTAACGGCGGCATGACGGCCAGCTACATCGTCTGGACCCAGCTTTTCCACATCAAGAACAAGATCTGGGCCTACATCCTGCCCGGAAGCCTGATGGGAGCCATGAATGTGTTGATGGTCCGCAACTATTATAACGCCAACATTCCCTATCCCATCATCGAGGCTGCCCGTCTGGACGGGGCCAACGACCTGAAGATCTACACCCGCATCATGGTCCCCCTGTCCAAGCCGGTCATGACCACCGTGGGCCTCTTTGCTGCGTTGGGCTACTGGAACAACTGGACCAACGGACTTTACTATATCACCGATCCCAAGCTCTACACCATTCAGGTCTATCTGAAAAAGCTCATGGACAGCATTCAATTCCTCAAGACCTCCGATATGGTGGATGAGGCGGCCAAGCTGGCCGCCATGAGCCTGCCCACTGAAAGCGCCCGTATGGCCATCGCCATCATCGCCATTCTGCCCATTCTGTGCGTCTATCCCTTTATCCAGGGTGAGCTCATCAAGGGCATGGTGGTGGGCGGCGTCAAGGGCTAAAGAAGGAGGTCAACTTTATGGATCACCGTAAACCCTTTGAAATGACTACCCCCGAGGCCCTTGGCATCCGCAGCGGGGACATTATGGCCTATCTGGACGAGCTGGAAGAGAGCAACACCGAAATGCACGGGCTCATGATCATGCGCCACGGCAAGCTGTGCGCCCAGGGCTGGTGGGCTCCCTTCGGCCCCGGCGTCCGCCATGGGCTCCAGAGTCACACCAAGACCTACGCCGCCACCGCGGTGGGCATCGCCTACACCGAGGGGCTATTGAAGCTGGACGAGCGGCTCATCGACATTTTCCCCGAGGAGTCCCCGGAGAACCCCAGCGAGAACCTTCAGAAGCTCACGGTGCGGGACGTTCTGTGCATGGGCTGCGGCATGGACGAGATGCCCCGGCCCACCAAGGACTGGATCCGGGATTTCCTCCATACCCCGGTAAATCATGTTCCCGGCACCACTTACATGTATAACTCCACCGGCTCCACCATGCTGGGGGCCATCGTCCGCAAGAAGACCGGGCTGGGGCTCCATGAGTATCTGACGCCCCGCCTCTTCAACAAGATCGGCATTGATCCGGACAACCTGCGCTGGATGTGCATGCCCGACGGCATGGAGGTGGGCGGCGGCGGACTTTTCGCCACCACCGAGGACAACCTGCGGCTTATGAAGCTCTACGCCGACGGCGGCGTCTGGGAGGGGGAGCGGATCCTGGCCGAGGACTATGTCCGTCTGGCCACCACCAACCAGAACGATTCGGCCACCGAGTCCATCAACAACCCCGAGGCCTTTGACAACTTCCTGGGTTACGGCTTCCAGATCTGGATGTGCAAGCCCCAGGGGGCCTACCGGGCCGACGGAGCCATGGGGCAGTTCACCATCGTGCTGCCCACGCTGGATATGCTCATCGCCATCAACGAGACCGCCGTGGGCGCCCACTGGGCCCAGAGCACTCTGGACATCACCTGGCGGTTCGTGGAGAAGATCACCGCTTCTTCTCCCTTGCCGGAGGATGAGGCCGCCCTGAAAGCCCTGCGGGCCCGCATGGCCCGGCTGAGCATCGGCAACCCGCCCTGTCAGCCGTACAGCCCCACCGTATCCAAGGTGTCCGGAAAGACCTATCAGGTGGAGAGCGGTCATTTTACCCCCTTCGGGGCGAACTTTATGACGGGGGAGGGTCCCGACGACATTGCCGCCTTCGGCCTGGACTTTGACGCCTATGGCTGTGTCTGGCACCTGGAGACCCGCTCAGGCCGGAAGGAGGATCTGCGGGTGAGTACCCAGGGCACCTGGTTCACCAACTTTGTGGGACCGCTGGAGCGGACCACCTCCCTCTACCTCTGCGACGGCTGGTGGCCCGAGGAGAACGTGTTTGAGATGCACTGCCGCTGGGTGGAGACCTGTCTGGAGGATGTTTACCGCCTGACCTTCGCTCCCGACGGCAAGGTCCATATTACCACAGAAAACAACTCCCCCTTCCGGTGGGGAGAGCCGGAACCCATTGTGGCGGTGAAAGCGTGATAAGGACCAAGAAAGCGATCCTATGGCTTGCCATTCCGGTTGTCCTGTTGATTTTGGGGATAGCCTATCTGAACCGCTGGAACATCGCGTTGTATTCCATTGGCTTTCCTCCCTCAGCCAGCATGATCTATGAGGGGATCGATGCTAACGGGGATAACTATCGCGTGGTGGCATATACAAACGGTGAAAAAGGCGGAAATCTTGCCCTCATGACCGAAAACCGCTTTGGTTGGTGGGAAGCCACACAGATATCGAGTCAAACGGACCAAAATGAGTTGGCCCGGATCTCATGGATGGGTCCGGCCGGCTTCCGGTATGCGGAGGACGGCAAGTTTGATCCGGACTTTGAATTCCACGCGGTTTATTGCGGAAACAATGCGGTGGGTCCGGTTTTTCCCATCACGGAAAAGCTGCCCCCCAATGTGACGGTAAACGTTCAACAGAGCGGGGCATTCTATCTGCTGCACTTTGTTTCCTTTGGCCCTGAAAGCCCGTTGAACGGGCTTTCAGTCAAGGAGCTTCTGCACGAGGTGGGAGCCATTTTGTAGACAATAAATTCGTATTTTGAGGGCATGGTCCAAAAGGCCATGCCCTCAGAGTGCAGACAGGGGGCTGTGCCCTCACTGGAAGGTTGGGAGGACATTTTATGGGAAAACGGTTTGACCTGTTGCTTTTTCCGG
>JAGBDQ010000315.1 GCA_017937415.1 Oscillospiraceae bacterium | reverse complement strand
TCACGGATCACCATGGCGTCCATGAGATGATCCTGGGCGTGGACCATGAGCAGCATCACCTGGATGTGCTCCCCCTGGATCTCAGACTGGATCAGCCCGGTCTGCACGTGGTGGGCCTCGGTGAGGGCGTCCCCGCACTCCTTCAGCAGCTCCTCGGCCTGGGCAATGTTCCCCTTCTTGGCCTCCTGAATGGCCTCCATGGCCAGAGAGCGGGCGTTGCCCCCCTCCACGATGATGTTCATGACCAGCTCGTCGTACTCTTCCTGATTCATTGCCATTTTGATACGCTCCTTTCAAATTGGATCATTTTTTGAGCCGATACGGCAGCATATGCCGCCGTAGTTGCCTTAATAAATGCCCAGATATTGGGCCAAAATCAGCAAAAAAGGCATGGTGACCCCGCAAAAAATGGTGGAAAGGCACACAGTCTGGGCGCCGTAGCTGGTGTCCCGGTGATACATCTGGGCAAAGACCGGGGCCAGGGCCCCCACCGGCGCGGCGGCGGCGATGAGAACGATCATGCTGATCCGGGAATACTCCTCCGGCAGCAGCATGAGAAGGGGCAAAAGCAGTCCCGGCAGCAGCACCAGACGGTTAAAGCTGATGAGGTACGCCTTTTTGTTGCGGAACATATCCAGCAGGTTGGTCCGGGCCAGATAGGTGCCCAAAATCAGCATGGCCAGCGGGGTGTTCAGGCCGCCCAGGGTGGAGACCGCCTCCATCACGGCGGCAGGGGGCTTTACAGGGAGCAGGAATACGCCAAGGCCCACCAAAACCGCCCAGATACAGGGATTGGTGATGATCTTGCGGAAGGAGACCTCCTTTTTGTCCCCCGACATGAGGAACACCCCCACCGTCCACACAAACAGGTAGAAGCAGACGATGTACGGAGCCAGGTAAAAGACCGCTTCGATCCCGAAGACCCCGGTCACCAGGGGGATCCCGATAAAGCCGGCGTTGGAGAAGATGGTGCAGAACTGGGCGGTGGGGTCCTTCTTCCGGTAGATCAGGCCGGCCAGTATGATGTTGAACATGTACACAAAGGCGCTCAGGGCGAAGGAGATCAACAGGCCCTTCAGCTTTTCCGCGGAGTATTCCTGGTTGAAGGAGGTGATCAGGGTGCAGGGAGTGGCCACCATCAGCAGAATGTTGGACAGACGCGCCGTGGTATCCTCCACGATCACCTTTTTGCGGCCCAGCACATAGCCCACAGCGATCATAAGGAACATTTTGATGATCTGGTTCAAAAGTGTTATCGCCGATTCCATAAGCCATCCCCCTGTGTTTCAGTTTCCTTCCCCCGGTCTTTATTTCACGGGGGCGTAATGGGTCAGTTCAATGCCGTGGTCCCGGACATAGTCCAGGACCTCCTGGGCGCACAGCACGTCCAGCTCCTGCACCCGGTGGACATTGTAGGAGCTCTCCCGATAAAGCTCCAGGTCACAGTAGCCGGGGTGGGTCATGATCTCAATGTCCCGGCCCTCGTTCTCCTCTAAGATGCGCAGCAGGTCCTCCCGGGTGGCGGTGGGGCCATAGAACCCGGCCACATACTGGTAGGGCCCGTAGCGCCGCACATGAAGGCCGTACTCCTCCGCCAGGCGGAGGACAATGGTCTTCTGCTGTTCATTGAAATCGTGGACGCTGTGGTGGGAGTCCAGATGGCTGGGCTTGTGGCCGAATACCTCAATGTAGCGCTGGATCTGGGCCTTCCACTCGGCGTACACCTCGTCCGGATCTAAATCGGCGGCGTAGATCTCATTCCGGGACAGGAAGTTCCCCTGCCCGTCGGTAAAGCTCCTGCCCCCGGTGAGGGACTTGCCCAAGGTCAGGGTCAGATGGACGCCGATCCCAAGGCCGGTACAATCCTTCGCCAGGTCCCGGCCCCACTCCAGGTAGGGCATATTGCACAGGGCGGTGGTGGAGCGGATCACACCCCGCCGGTACCCCTCTATGATACCAGCTGTATTGGCTTTTGTATAGCCGAAATCGTCCGCATTGATCACTAATTTCATAGTTCATCCTCCTTGGCTGGGCGGCCGGACGCGTAAAGCGCTGAACGGACAGGCGGCGCGAAAGCGGTATCTGCCACTTCCGCGCCGCCTTGCGATGCTGTTGCGTATAGGGATCGTTTTTCGTCAGGAAGGAGCCTGATTACACTTCCTGCGCCTCCTTGGCCTCCTGGGCCAGAATTTGCTTGTCGTAGGTGCGGATGAAGGGCATCAGGATGAAGTAGTCCACCACAAAGAGCACGGCCCACAGGAGCACGGTCTTAACGTCCATGGTGGCCAGGAAGGCAGCCAGGGGGCCGGGCACCGTGAAGGGCAGGGTGACAAAGAAGCGGCCCAGAACGCCGGCGCTGGCCAGCAGGTAGTAGCTGGAGAAGTTGATCATGCTGCAGATCAGCATGGGAACATAGGTGTACACATTGAGCACGGTGGGGATGCCGAAAATGCTGGGCTCGTTGATGTTGAAGCAGCTGGGCACGATGGCCACCTTGGCCACGGTCTTGAGCTGGGAGCTCTTGCACAGGGTGAAGATCACCACCAGCATGGCGGTGTAGGTGATCCAGTTGCCGAACACGCTGTTGACGGCGCCGGCGAAGATGTAGGGCAGCTCATTGCTGGGCGTACCGGCGGTGTAGGCCTCCAGGTTGACGGCCAGAGCGGCAGTGGTGATGGGGGAAACCACGACACTCACCATGTTCGCGCCGTGGATGCCGAAGAACCAGAAGGTGGTCATGAGGATGTTGATGAGCAGGATGGAGGGCAGGGAGCCGGTGGCCCGCATCAGGGGCTGGAAGATGGTGAACACCAGGTCGGTGAGGCCCTTGCCGGTCACGTTGTTGCAGACGGTGTTGAGAACGAGGAACAGGATCACGTTGAAGGCCATGGGGAGCATCACATTGAAGGGAGCGGCCACATTCTGGGGCACCGTGTCGGGCATCTTGATGATGATGTTCTTCTTAATGAAGAAGTGGTTGATCTCCACCACCAGGAGGGAGATGACCATGGCGGCGAACATGTAGTTGGCGCCCAGCTTGGAAATGGTGATGGAGCCGGTGGCCAGATCCACCGAGTTGCTGACGCACAGGAACACGAAGAGGGCTGAGATCATGTTGTTGATGGGATCCATCTCATAGGTCTTGGCCATCCGGTAGGAGACACCCATGACCACATAGAGGGAGATGATGCCGATGGACAGATAGTAGGGCAGCATCAGCACGCCGGCATTGGCGGTTGCCCAGGCCTTCCAGGCCAACAGGAGGTCGAAGAAGAAGTTGCTGCCCGCGGTCACAGTGGCGGGCACCGGAGGCATCGCCAGCAGGATGGCCAGGCCGCCGATGACGGTCACGGGGATCATGACGGTCATGCCGTCCCGGATGGCCGCCAGGTGACGCTGGTTGGAGATCTTCATGCCCACAGGCACGATGGTCTTCTCCATGACGCTTTGGAACTTGTCCATAAAGGATGCTTTTGGCTCGCTCATAACTTAGAAACCCCTTTCTCTTATTTCCGGTGGTCCTCCACCGGATCGGTAAGCATAGCCTACCACATATTGAATGGAATTGCAAGTATTTTTTTAATTTTTTGAAAATTTTTTATGTCTTTGTTCACACACCCCCTCGACCTTGCGACCGCACCCTTCAGAAAATCGTCGCCTCTTTGTTCAATACTTCAAGCATTTTCAGGCTTTTTCAAGGTTTTATCGTCAAAGTGCACCGTTTCAGTTTCAGACTTCCATTCAACTATTTTTCAAAAAATGAGATTTCCATTCAATTTTATGTTTGCATTTTTGAAACAGCCGTGATATAATAAGGTCACGACATAGATCGAAGGGAGGCTCTACTATTATGATGAGGATCGCATTTGACAAAACAGACATCACCCCCTCCTCCCCCTGTCACATGGCGGGATACAACCGGAAGGAGAAGAGCACCGGAGTTCTGGACCCCATTGAGATCAACACGGTGGCTTTTGAGCAGCATGGAGAGCTTTACCTGCTGGGGATCCTGGATTCCATTATGGTGGGCAGGGAGTTCTGCGACCAGGTCCGCGCCCAGGCGGCCCAGCGGTTGGGGATCCCAGCCGAGCACATCACGGTCTCGGCCATCCACACCCACTCAGCCCCCGCCTTCTTCAAGCTAACCTTTGAGGACACCATCGTGGAGAGCGAATTGCAGGCCGGTGCCCAGACAAGCATGGTGGAGAGCATGGTGCGGGCGGCCGGGGCGCTGCAGGAATGTACTGTCACCTTAGAGAAGGCCGCCATCGACGGGCTCTACGGCAACCGGAACGTGAAGGGCGGCGTGGAGGAGAAGCGGGTCTACCTGTTCACCTTCTTTCATAAAGAAGGCGGGCGTATTGGGGCCCTCTTCAACATTTCGGCCCACCCCACCATTCTGAACGGCAGCAGCTTTGTGCTCTCCGCCGACCTGCTGGGGCACATCCGGGCCAAGCTTCAGACCATCCTAGGCTGCAAGGTGGCCATCACCAACGGCTGCTGCGGCGATGTGAGCACACGCTTTTACCGCAAGTGCGCAGGCATGGAGGAGCTGGAATACACCGCCAATTCTGTTGTGGAGCAGTTTCTGGAGAAAAAGCAGCCCTCTCCCCTGTCCGGACAGGCTGTGGCAAGCCGCACCTTCTCCATGATAACCCACTATGACGCCGCCACCGATCCCGACTGGCTGGCCATGACCCGGGAGCAGGAGGCCCAGCCGGACTCCTCCCCCATGAAGGAGTTCTTCCTGGCCCGGCAGGAGCTCAAGCGCAGCTTCGGCGCCTACGACTTAGAGCTCATCGCCCAGCTTCGGCTCTTCGGCAACCTTCTGGTGGTGATCCTGCCCGGGGACATTCTCAGCGGCTTCGGCCTTCAGATCAAAAACGCCTTCCCGGAGCTGGAGGTAGTGATCTTAGGATACAGCAACACCTACTGCAACTACTTCGTTCCCCGGGAGGAATACGGAAAATACTTTGAGACCTACAACTCCCGTCTGGCCAAGGGCGAGGCAGACCGGTTTATCAATGAGGTCATCACCCAGGCCCGGAACTTAGTGGAAACCGCCCAAAAGGAGGGTAGAGCATGAATCCCTTTGAACAGATGGAACTGAAAAAAATGAGCCTGACCAAAACCGAGCTGGAGGTATATAACATCTTCACCCAGAACGTGGATGACATTCTCCGGGACAACGCCACTACTCTGGCCGAAAAGCACCACATCTCCCAGGCCGCCATCACCCGCTTCTGCCAGAAGTTAGGCTACCAGGGGTTCAACAACTTTAAGTACGACGTCTATAAATACCACAAATCCGGAGGCAATGAGACCGATGTCTCCTCGGCCATCGACTACTACACCCGGCTGATCCACCTGATCCCCAGCGCCGTCTCCCCGGAGACCTTTGACGGTCTGGCCCAGGCGCTCATCAAGGCCCGGCACGTCTTTATCTTCGGGATCCATAAAAGTTCCCTGCCCGCCCAGCTGCTGGACTTCAATCTGAGGAAATTCGGCATCATGTCCACGGTGGTGCCCTACGGCTCTGTGGATGTGGTCACCGCCTGCGCCCGCCGGGAGGATCTGGCCGTCATCTTCTCCGCGGTCAGCGGCGCGTATAAGGAGAGCATGGACACCATCAATGAGCTGCCCGACTCCCGCCGGCCCGCCTCGGTCCTGATCACCCAGTCCGACAAGCACCCCATCCGCAACAAGGTGGACCAGGTCATCTGGCTGCCCAGCTACCGCAACCAGGGCTATCCCCAGTATTTGGAGTCCCAAGTGGTTCCCATTATTTTTGTGGACCTGCTTACCAGCTATATTTCAAATCACATGAAGGAGGAAAACAACCCATGATCGTCATCAACGCCGCCATGCTGCACGACAAGCTCATCGAGACCGTCACCTCTTTGGAGGGCACCAAGATCAACTTTGTGGGGAAAAAGGGCATGATGCTGGAGTTCACCGCCGAAGGGGACGAGCAAACCGCCGCTGCCGCCGCCAAGAAGGCCCTCAAGGCCATGCCGGAATTCCGCACCGTCTATTTCCAGATCGACGTGCGGTAAGACCGCCCGGCCTCCAAAGCCCTGCGTCAAGGTTCTTTCCGATCCAAAAACCCGCCCGGTCCTGTGCGTGGACCGGGCGGGTATTTTTGTCGTTTGGTTGGAAAAGAGGCGGGGGTCAGTCGGGCTCCAGCATGGTCCGCATATTTGTCTCCAATTTCTTCAGCGAGGTAGTTGCACCACCTGACAGACCGCCGCACTCATATTGATTGTTCAGGTCCGAAAGTTTCGTCAGAACCCGATCTGTCATCGGACTCCCTACCATCTCCATAATAATCTTATCCACATACTCTCCCCGCTCCTTCAGGCGGGCCAAAAGGACTTCCAGCTCCTCTAAGGAACGGCCTACCCCCAGCACCTGGTAATTGTAATCCTTCAACACTCGGAGAGCCACTTTCTCCACCTCCTTCTCGGGGGCAAAGAGCACCACCTTGGGCTTTTCCAGGGTACGGCCCAACAGGTCGTCCATAGACACCCGGAAATAGTCGGCCAGGGCGATGAGGGTGTCCAGGTCGGGGACGGCGGCCCCGGTCTCCCACTTGGACACCGCCGCCGAAGTCATGTTCAGCTCCTCGGCCAACTGGGCCTGGGTAAGGCCCCGGTTTTTCCGAAAGGTGACGATATTTTCTGCCAGCTTCATGGTTTCACCCCATCTGCTTCTTTTTGTTTATTATAAAGGAAGTCCGTCAAAAAATCAACTGTCGTTCTACAAACTGGAAGGAGGATAGCTTCCAAAGGATCTCCCGGGATGGTAGGATAGGGTCAGAAGGAGACAGAAAGGAGCAAAAAACATGAAGCCTTCCACCTACAATCTGACCGCCCCGGGATCGGACGGAGGGGCAGTGCTTTTCAACACCCGGTCGGGGTGCATGGCCCAACTGGACCGGGAGCATTATGAAGCCTTTCAAGCGTTTGAATCCAACGGACAGGAACCGGAGGATGAGGAATTCCGGGCGGGGCTGCTGGAGTGCGGCTTTGCCATCGGGGACAGGGAGAACGAGCTGGAGGCCATCCGGCTGGGGCTCCTCCGCTCCCGGTTCTCCACCGAGACCCTCTCCCTCACCATTGCCCTTACCCAGGACTGCAACTTCCGGTGCGTCTACTGCTACGAGAAGGACCAGCTCCGCCACCAGGTGATGGACAAGGAGACCCAGGATAAGATTTTGGCGTATGTGACTGAACTGGCCCCCCACATCCGAAGGCTGAACATCTGCTGGTACGGAGGAGAGCCCTTGCTGGCCCAGGGGACCATCCGGGAGCTGAGTGGGGCTTTTCTCAAGCTCTGCGAGGAACACCATGTGGAGTATTCCGCCGACATCATCACCAACGGCTCCCTGCTGGACGAGAAAGCCATCGGGCTGCTGAACGACTGTCAGGTGACCCAGGCTCAGGTGACCTTAGACGGAAGCAAGGCCAGTCACGACAGCCGGAGGCCCCTGAAGGGGGGCGGAGGCAGCTTTGACGCCATTCTCCGCAACCTGAAGCTGTGCAAGGAGCACTACAAGGGAGTTAT
Source organism: Oscillospiraceae bacterium (assembly GCA_017937415.1). Classification (GTDB taxonomy): domain Bacteria; phylum Bacillota; class Clostridia; order Oscillospirales; family Oscillospiraceae; genus Vermiculatibacterium. The sequence continues at coordinate 558 of JAGBDQ010000315.1, read as the reverse complement.
CGCCCTGCGGATGAATGTGGACCGAAACAACCTGAACGAGATCACCGAAGTCAAGGCTCTGCTGAAAGCGGAGGGTCTGGAGGAGACCGCCTTTCTCTACCTGGGCCACGTGGTGGACGAGAACGGTACCTGCGAGGAGGGGAGCTGCCTGGGCGGCTGTGAGTTTGTCCGGCATAATCTGGAGTTTTTACTCCACCAAGAGGACGGCGGGGAGCGGTTCCGGAACGGGGTCCCCCGGCCCATCGCCAACTGCTGCGGAGCGGACTATGGGATGGCCTGGGTCATTGGCCCCGACGGAAAGCTCTACCGCTGCCTTCAGGACATCGGGATTCCCGATTTGGCGATGGGGGACATCCACGACCCGGATGCCCTCTCAAACCCGGAGCTTTGCATGGCATTTCTCCTTTATGACCCCACCCAGGACCCGGCATGTAAGGGGTGCAAATACCTGCCACTCTGCATGGGGGGCACCTGCCCCCGGGCCCGGCTCAACGGCCACCGGGACTGCGAGGGGGTGGCCGAGGAGGTCCGGACCTACCTGGCCCATCCGGAGCAGTT
>JAGBDQ010000314.1 GCA_017937415.1 Oscillospiraceae bacterium | reverse complement strand
AATACTCTTAACCTTTTCGCCTTTTCCTTCCTATTTGCTCCTCAATACACCGAAAACCCGGTTGCTGCTTGATCTGCAACCGGGTTTCTCGACAGACTGAAAAGTCCGTCCGGCGGAAAATTTCCGCCGGACGGACTTTTCTCTTTAATGGTAAAACATTTTCATAATTCGGGCAAAGGCATCCTCACAGGCTTCGGCTTCGGATTTATACTGAGCGAGGCCAGTCTTATGTCCTCGTTCCCCATAAAAAACGATCCACTTGTCTTCTTCCTTTAGCAAGCAAATCCGCTCATCGTCCCGTCCCTTTCCGGAAATGTTGTAGTAAAAGTCCGGAACTCCTAAATGTGATAAAGTCTTTTGCAGTTCTCGAATCGTCATTTTGTTCACCTGATCTATTTTATGAAATCAAATAGCTGGCCTTATAATCCAATGATGAATGGCCTGAAAAGGATGAAAAGCACCACCAGGACAAACCCCAAAATAATGATACGTGCAAGAAGCGGCAGCCTTTTGTCACCTATGGCAATTATGATCCAAAATATACATACTGACAGAAGAAACAATAGTTGTGCCAGCCCTGTGGAAAAATTGCATACAGCCAATTTTACCGTGGTATCACTGCTGTTAAATGTAACTAAAATAGAGGTGATCAGGATCAATGCAGAGCAAAATAAACAGCAGATCGTGACGATCACATGGGGCAATGGGCGGGTATCATAAGGAGCGCCGGGGAAAAGAATTTTGTGCAGAGGCCGGGGAATCCGCACAGCCAGACCGATATAGCTTCCATCTGATTCCTTTCCGTTGGAAGATGCGGCATAAAAGAATATGAGATAAATAAGCGCGGGAACAGCGTGCCATAAAATTTCAGTCAACATAGAATTATCCTCCTGACCAATTACGCCCTATTTGCACCTCCAATCAGGTCTGGCCGCCAACCTGCTCCAAAGCTGCCACCCGCTGGCTGACGGTGGGGTGGGAGTAGGTGAGGGCCACCAGGGCCGGGTGGGGGGTCAGGCAGGTAAAGGTGTTCCGGGCCAGCTTTTTCAGGGCGGAGATCAGTGCTTGTCCATAGCCTCGTTCCGCCGCGAAGCAGTCCGCGCCGTACTCAAACCGCCGGGAAAGAGCGGAGAAGACCAGCCCGGTGAGGGGGGAGAGGAAGCTCATGCCCACCGAGGCCATGAGGAAAAAGGCAAAGCCGTAATTTACCCCCAAAAATCCGAAATCCGGGTAGATCTCAGGGATCGAGATCACGCCCCAGGCCAAAAGGGCCATGATAGCCACGTTAACTGCATTCAAAAAATACATTTTTAGGGTGTCCCGGTGCTTATTATGGCCCATTTCATGGGCAAAAACCGCCACAATTTCGTCCTCGTTCATCTGCTCCAAAAGAGTGTCGTACAGAACGATGGTCTTGGTCCTTCCCAGGCCGGTAAAGTAGGCGTTGGCCTTGCTGGAGCGCTTGGAGGCATCCATCACGTAGATGGCCTTGACGGTGCAGCCGTTCTCGGTCAAAAGAGCGGTGAGCCGGTCCCGGAGGGTCCCCTCGGGCAAGGGCTCGAACTTGTTATAGAGCTTGCTGAAAAACGGAGAGAGGAAGACGGCACCCAGCACAAAAAGCAGCATCAGTCCGGCAAAGGCCAGGGGCAGCCAGTTCCCCAGTGTCTGGTGGATCAGGATAAACAGGCAGCACAGGCCTCCTGTCAGGATCAGTCCCACAAGAAGGCTTTTCAGCTGGTCAATAAAGAAGGTCTTAGAGGACATATGGTTGAAGCCGTATTTCTGCTCGATCACCAGGTCGTTCACATAGTCAAAGGGGATCTCGTAGAGAAGGGAGATCACCATGTCGGCCGCCAGAACGGCCAGGGCCGCGCCGTAGATCCCCTCGGGAAAGAGGGCGTTGGCGATCCGGGCATACACATCGAAGGCTACGATCACAAGGGTGGTGACGTGGGCTGCGATATGGCGGAGCAGGGCCAGCCTGGTTTTCTCTTTGAAATACCGCAGCCAGCGGTGGTAGGCGGGCAGATCATACACATCCGCCACGTTCTCAGGGATCTTCCGCCGGGCCGAAGCCATTGCCAGACAATCCACTGCCAGCTGATAAAGAAAAATGAGCCCAATAAGCACAAGGGCCAGGATCTTGTAGTTCATTGGTGTGCCTCCCCAGGGCGGTACGGTTGGCCGCCTGATTTCTCAAAGGTAAAAAGGACGGCTTTTTGCGTTGACTGGGAGGTCCGACACAAAAAGCCGTCCCATAGGCTTGGGACGAGCGGCCTTGCGCCGCTATCGCTATGTATTAGTAATTCTCGGCCTTGAGCTCAAAGTAGGCCTGGGGATGGGCGCAGACAGGGCAGACCTGAGGAGCCTCCTTGCCCACGTGGATGTGGCCGCAGTTGCGGCACTTCCAGATATAGACCCCGTCCTTCTGGAACACCATGCCGTCCTCCAGGTTCTTCAGCAGGGCGCGGTAGCGCTCCTCGTGCTCCTTCTCGATCTCGCCCACAGCGGCGAAAAGATAGGCCAGCTTGTCAAAGCCCTCGGCCTTGGCGGTCTCGGCCATCTCCTTGTACATGGCCGTCCACTCCTCGTTCTCGCCGGCGGCCGCGGCCAGGAGGTTGGCGGAGGTGTCTCCGATGCCGTCCAGAGCCTTGAACCACAGCTTGGCGTGCTCCTTCTCATTGTCGGCGGTCTCCAGGAAGAGGGCGGCGATCTGCTCAAAGCCCTCCTTCTTGGCCTTGCTGGCGAAATAGGTGTACTTGTTGCGGGCCATGCTCTCCCCCGCGAAGGCCTTCCACAGATTGGCCTCGGTCTTGCTGCCTTTCAGTTCCATATTGTTTTACCCCTTTCTGTTTTTTGTGTTCATGATATGATTATGATAGGACTGACAAATTCAGGACGCCAGGTCCTTGGCCTCCCAGGGACGTCATTCGGCTTCGCCGAACGACCGTCCCGGTAGCGGCGTAGCCGCTACCCATGACACTGCTCGCACAGGCCGTAGAAGGTCAGGTCGTGGCGGAGGATCCGCACCCCGGGCTGGGCCTGAGCGACCAGAGCGTCCATGGCCGCGTCGTAATCCAGCTT
>JAGBDQ010000313.1 GCA_017937415.1 Oscillospiraceae bacterium | reverse complement strand
GCCCTGTGTGGTCAAGCCCCTGTGCGGGGAAAAGTTCGGCCTTGCCGCCGCCCAGCGGTATGTGATCGTGACCGATGGCGCCCAAGGTGCCGTGGCCTATGAGAAATTCCGTTCCATCACCGGGGAGGCCCCCCTGGTCCAGGAGTATCTTCCAGGAGGCGCTCTGGGCTGTTCCGTGCTGGCCCGGGAGGGGGAGGTGCTTGCCGCCCTCTGCCACAGGCGTCTGCGGGAATATCCTGTGTCCGGCGGCCCATCGGCCTGCTGTGAGCGGGTCTCCCGCCCCGACTTAGAGGATTATGCCGCCTGCATGGTGAAAAAGACCGGCTATTCCGGCCTTGCCATGTTTGAGTTCAAGGAAGATCCCGCCGGGAACCCCCGGCTTTTGGAGATCAATCCCCGGGTTTGGGGCACCTTTCCCCTTACAAGGGTCTCCCGCAGCGGCATCCCGCTTCTGTGGTGCAGGGCAAGCTGGAACGCCGGAAACCCGGGCCGGGAAGTTCCGCTGCCCCAGCGCCCAGAGCCCAAGAGCCGCAAAATGAATTTCTTCCCCTCCGACCTGATCTCCGGCCTGGGTTACCTGAAAAAGGGTAAGCCGGGTAAGGCGTTTGGAGCCCTTGTGGACCTGCTGAACCCTGCCGTGCGGGACGGCCTTTGGGAGTGGGGGGATCCCAAGCCGGGGCTCATGTATTACCGCTCCCTGCTGAGAAAGGAGAAGCCATGACCTTTCACGTTGACCTTCACGTCCACACCGACGCCTCCCTGGACGGGCTCTCCCCCATGGCGGAGCAGGCCGCCGCGGCCAGGGCCGCCGGACTGGACGCCATGGCCGTCACTGACCACAACCTCTGCACCCCTGTGCCCCCTGTGCTGGACGGGGTGCTGATGATCCCCGGTTGTGAGGTCTCCACCGCCCAGGGCCACATCCTTGGGTTGTTCCTGGAGGCTCCTCTGAACTTAGAGGCCTTGCGGCAGAACGGCTTGCCCACCGGGGCGGCCGCCGTGGCGGAAATTCACCGCTGCGGGGGCGTCGCCGTGTTGGCCCACCCCTACGAAAAGCCGGGGGCCGACCCCACCGTTTTTGACTTCCGCCCGGACGCTGTGGAGGCCGTCAATGCCCGGGCAACCTTCAAGGTGAAGGAGGCCAACGAACGAGCCGCCGCCCTGGCCCAGACCTGGGGCCTTCCCAGCTTAGGAGGGAGCGACGCCCACGCCCACCAGGAGGTGGGCAACGCTCATACCAAAATAGAGGCCGAGGAGCTGACTCTGGAGGCCCTGAAGGCCGCCATTCTGGCTGGGGCCTGTGTACCTGTGCTCCGCCGGGAGACCCCCCATCTCCGCAAGGGCCTTTCCCAGCTGGCCCAGCGGAAGCGGAAGGGCGGGGCCAAAAACCTGGCCGTTGGGGCGGCCTATGTGGTCTACTGCGCCGGGCTGGACCTGTTCCGGTCATAAATCGAAAGGAGCGAGCATTATGTCCCTTCTCACCAAAGCCATTGGAGCCGCCAAAAAGGTGAAACACCATTTCCAGGACCAGATCCGGGAGAACACCCCGGTTTATCTTTCTCCTGTCCGCCGCATCGAGCAGGTAGCCCTGGACCAGCGCGTCTGCGCCATGACCTTTGACGACGGCCCCTGCCGTTTACCCGCCAACCCGGACGAGTTCGGGGGCAAGCCCCTTACCCTGGTGCTGGCCGAGACCCTGGAGAAATACGGCGCCGTGGGTTCCTTCGACGTGGTGGGGGATACCTCCGGGAACTACCCCGATGTGGCGGGCAAGCACGGTTCGGCCTCTTGGGGAGGCGTGGCCTACGACCACTATCCCGACTTCGGCAAGGACAACCACGGCGGCGCGGTCCACTGTCCTGAACTGGTGGAGCGGCTGCTGGCCGGGGGCCATGAGATCACCAGCCACACCTACTCCCACGTGCTCTTCGGCAAGAAAAACCTGGTCTACGGCAAGCGGCACACCCTCACCGGTCTGGACCCGGTGGTGGAGGATCTGCAGAAGCTCCACGCCCTGATGAAGGACAAATACGGCTATACCATCAAGCTCTCCCGGCCCCCTCACTATGTGGACGGCATCGCCGGGGGCTTTACCAGCTATGACGCCTACGCCAAGCTGGGCTATCAGTATATGGCGGCCAGCTTTGACGGGGCTGGCT
>JAGBDQ010000312.1 GCA_017937415.1 Oscillospiraceae bacterium | reverse complement strand
TCTGCCTCTCCAATCATCACATTTCCAAAGGACGCAAAGGGTAACCGTAGCCGGGTTTACGAGAAGGATCATATAATCTACACTGAAAATGATTCAAAGGCATTGTTCTTTCATAATCGCAAAAAAGTCTGTGAACTGCCGTCAGAAAACAGCTTTTTTGATCCTATCCGCATCAATGGAATTGAGGGCGCAGGAATTGTGATCCTGTCTCAAGATAATCCAAGTAAAAAATCCACAGTTCAAGTTTATATATACACTGGTGGTAAGTGGGTCCAAACACAGTTTCAGCTTCCCAACCAAAATACAGTTTCTGAATTGGATTGCTATATCCGCCGCCATGTAGACATGGATTGGGCATCGTTTTCTCAAAATGGTTGTGTTCAAAACTTACATCCAGGGGTCGGAGTAATGGAAATTGGAATAGAAAACAGTGATGGAAGCATTGCACTCTATTCTGTCACCTATGCGGACGACGAGTTAAAGGTGCGCCCAGACGACAGTCACCCCCCTATCCCGCCTGAAGAATGGATCTATTAAGCAAATTGTTCCTTAAATGCCAACAACCCCGCCGGACATCCGGCGGGGCTGTGCTTTTCTTCCCTTACTTCATTTCCTCAAAATCCTCTGCCGGATGCTTGCAGATGGGGCAGATATAATCCTCCGGAAGGGTATCCCCCTCGTAAATATAGCCGCAGACCTTACAAACCCAGCGCTTCTTTTCACTCTTCTCCTTGGGTGCCTCAGGCTTGGGCTTGATGTTGGACTGATAGTAGGCGTAGGTGGCGCTGGGAGCATCGGAGATCACATCAGCGTCCACCACATCGGCCAGGAAGAGGGTGTGGGTCCCCAGGTCGGTGGCAGAGACCACCCAGCCGTTCAGCCATGCGTTGATCCCCTTGGTGGGCCGAAGGACCTCGTTCTCCCCCCGCACCACATCGGCAAAGCCGGCGAACTTGTCTGTCTCCCGGCCCGACTGGAAACCGAAACGCTGGAAGAGGGAGAAGTCGGCCTCCTCTGAGATGACCGACAGAGTAAAACGGTTGCTCTTCAGCAGCAGATCATGGGTATAGTTGCCCTTGTTCACCGCGAACAGGATGCGGTTGGGGGTGGTGGTCACCTGCATACCGGTGTTGATGATACAGCCGTTGTCCGTCTCCCCCTCCCGGGTGGTGAGGACAAAGAGTCCGTAGCTCAGGGCGTACATGGCTTTCTTATTTTTCATGGAACTTCCTCCTTTCAAACTTGGCGGTTCTGTGATGAGCATACCATATTTTTTCCAGCTTGTCCAGAAGAAAACAGGAATTATTCCTGATTATTTTTCAAAAATGCCCCGCCGGAAGCAATTCAAAATCCTCCCGGCGGGGCACATTGCCGCATCAGTTTTTACTTGATCTCCTTGGAATCCACCTCAAACTTGAGGATCTCGGTGAACTCCTCCAGGCTCATGGCGCCCATGTCCTCACCGCTGCGGTGCCGGACCGAGACGGTACCGTTCTCCATGTCCCGGTCGCCCACCACCAGCATATAGGGGATCTTCTCCAGGGTGGCCTCCCGGATCTTCTTGCCGATCTTCTCGTTCCGCTCGTCCACCTCCACGCGGAAGCCCTTGCCGTCCAGCTTGGCGGACAGGTCTTTGGCGTACTCGGCGGCCCGGTCGGTGATGGGGAGGATCTTGACCTGCACGGGGGCCAGCCAGGCGGGGAAGGCACCGGCGAAGTGCTCGGTGATGACGCCGATGAACCGCTCGATGGAGCCCAGCACCACCCGGTGGATCATGACGGGGCGGTGCTTCTGCCCGTCCTCGCCGGTGTACTCCAGCTCAAACCGCTCGGGGAGCTGGGAGTCCAGCTGGATGGTGCCGCACTGCCAGGTCCGGCCCAGGGAGTCGGCCAGATGGAAGTCCAGCTTGGGCCCGTAGAAGGCGCCGTCTCCCTCGTTGATGGTGAACTCCTTGCCCATAGCGGTGATGGCATTTTTCAGGATCTCCTGATTCTGTTCCCACTCCTCCACGGTGCCGATGTGGTCCTCGGGCATGGTGGAGAGCTCGATCTCGTACTTCAGGCCAAAGACGTTGTACACCTCGTCAAAGAGGCGCACCGTCTCCTGGATCACGTCCTGCATCTGGTCCCGGGTCATGAACACGTGGGCGTCGTCCTGGGTGAAGCAGCGTACCCGGAACAGGCCGTGGAGGGCGCCGGAGAGCTCGTGGCGGTGGACCAGGCCCAGCTCCCCCACCCGGAGAGGCAGCTCCTTGTAGGAGTGGGGCTCGCTGGCGTAGACCAGCATGCCGCCGGGGCAGTTCATGGGCTTGA
>JAGBDQ010000311.1 GCA_017937415.1 Oscillospiraceae bacterium | reverse complement strand
GTTGTGGAAAAAGCCATTCTCCTCTTCCGGTCAGAGGGCAAATCGGGAGAGCGTTTTGCCGATACCATTCAGCGCATCGGCTTTGACAAAGCTCAGGAGATGATTTTGGGCAAAGAATTGCTGGAGCGCAAAAATGAGATCCTGGGACTCAATGTAGTGGGCGGTGCCTCCTGCTGATCCCTTATAATTGCGAAAAATTTTTAAGGTCCCGCGGAAAACATCCATGTTTTTCGCGGGACCTTTTTTACCCTTGTGACAAAATCTCCCCCGTATGCTTTTCTCTTCCCCGGTCATGCTAATCAAAATAAGACCGGGAGGAACAGATATGGGAGAATTTTTCTGGTATTACCTTGTATATGGCTTTTTGGGCTTTCTACTGGAGGTGGCCTTTGCACGACTGATCCACAGTTCCAAACCTGACCGCAAATGCCATCTTCTGCTGCCCGTGTGCCCTGTGTACAGTGTTGGTGCCCTGGCGATCCTTGTTTTGCCTTCTTCCGTAAAGGAGGTTCCCTTGCTGCTCTATCTGGCAGGTGGCTTTTCCGCCACGGCTGTAGAGTGGCTGACAGCAATTTTCTACGAGAAAGCAGCCGGAGTATCTTTTTGGAATTACAGAGAGCTTCCTCTCAATCTGAACGGACGGGTATGTCTCTGGTTCAGCCTGTTCTGGGGACTGTTGGCCCTCCTTTTGATCGACCGGATCCATCCGCTTGTAGCTGCTCTGGTCTCCGTGGTCCCCCCCGCTCTCACACTTCCTGCCGCCGCCCTTTACCTCACCGATGCTCTTTTTTCTCTGGCAGTCCTTCGCCGCAGTGGGACCCAGGGCCTGCGGTGGTATTTCAGACTTAAGCCTTACGAAGCTCGTTAAGGGTCTCCTGGATCTTTTTCCGGGGGATCTTATCCCCGGCCAGGGCGATCACCTGCTCCAGCGTCACGCTCCGGGCCGCCCCCAACAGAGGGTGGCGCATCACCATAGGGAAGTTTTTCTGGAATACCGCCCGGGCCGGCTGGTAGTCCATAAGTTCTCCTACCGTGATCTTATTGTTTTTCAGGTCCATGTTTTCACCTCCCAGGCTATTGTATGCCTGCGGGGCTGGTTTGAGCTCAGACAGCCCCCCCAAAAAATCACGGGTCTCCCTGCATAATCCCCCTCCGCCTGCCCATACTAACCCTGTACCCAACAGCAAACAAGGGAGGATCTACTTTTATGAGTCACGAAAACAAGGCCAATCCCAGCATCAAATGTTCGGTCAACTCCTGCGCCTATCATTCAGGCACCGCCGGTATGTGCACCCTGCAGGAGATCTCCGTGGGCTGCACCTGCAAAGACGTCAGCAAGTGCGAGTCCACCGAGTGCGCCTCCTTCCAGCTGGGCACCCACGGCACAAGCTGCGGCTGCAAATGACCACCCCCTTTGGGGGTACATAGATAAGGCAGAAAGCGAGGGAGAGAGCGTATGGCTCTCTCCCTCGCGCCTTTATCCGGCCGGTTCTTCTGTATGCTCCGTATTCTCGATCTCGATCACATATTCTGCTGAGACATATCCGCGGGAATCACCGTCCACCGGATAGCGGATCATATACCATCCTTCGATCTTCTCCAGGATCTCCACCGTGTCCCCCTCCAGCAGTTGGCCTATCACCTCATGCTCAGATCCAGGGCCGGAACGCACCCGAAGGTAACTGCTGATCCCGATCACCCGGCCCGTATGGACCGCAGGCACCTCAGGCTCTTCCGGCTTCTCGGGAGGTTGAGGCGACTCAGGCTCGGGGGCATCCACCGCGCCCGGAATGCCCGGCTCATGGTCCAGAGCAGCACCCAGGTCGGGAGCAAATTCCATCACCCGGTAGAGCAGCATGGCCATCTCAGCCCGCGTCAGGGTGCTTTGCGGATTCAGCCGATCATCGCTTCCTCCCACCAGGCCAACTCCCACCAGGGTAGCCGCAGGTATCTTGGCATAATCGGCAACCTGCCCGCCGTCAGTAAAGGTTTCCAATGCCGCCGCTTCTCCATCGGTCAGGGGCACCCCCTGACTGGCCAGGAACCGGTAGAGCAGCGTGAAGGCCTGCTCTCTGGTCAAAGGATCACCGGGGGCAAAGTTCCCATCCCCCACACCGGTGGCAAGGCTCATGGCCTGGGCCCAGGAGATGGCTTGATAATAGTAGGCAGAGGGCTCCACATCCAGGAAGGAGGTCCCCTCCTCGATTGGGGGGCGGCCCATTGCGTTATAGAGCATCTGGATAAAATCTCCCCGGCGAATGGGATTATCCCGACCGAATTTGGTCAGGCTCACGCCCCCCACAATGCCCTTCTCATAGCAATAATCCACCGCGGAATAGGCCCAGTGGTCGGGCTGAATGTCCTCGTGCCGGTCCACCACCGTGACCGGGATGGTTTGGCTCAAACCGCCCACTGTGCAGGTAATGGCCCCCTGGGCGGGCCGCATGGCGGCCATGAAGCGGCCGGTGGGATCCACCGTCCCCACGTCCCCCTCTACGGTCCAGGCCTCCGCGCCAAAACCGCGGAGGGCCTCCCGGCCCCAATAGCTTCCAGAGATGGACAGATCCACCCGCGCCCCAGTGAATACCCGCAGGGAGGCAAGGGCCCCCTCGTTTCCGGTCCGTCCCACCTGCATTTGGGTCAGATGGTCCACCAGATGGAGTTGGGCAGTCCCCATCAGCTCCCCCGCCTGGAGAAGCAGCGTGTCGGTTCCCCCTTGGGTCCCGGCAGTGTAGACTCCTTCAGCTACCGTGCCAAGGCCGGTCTGGGAGGTAACCGAAAGCCCGGCCAGATCGGCGCTCACAGGGGCAAGGCCGGTATCCACAGCCACTGTCTGGGGCAAAACGAGAGAGGTTCCCGTCAGCAGGACCTGCCCCTCCTGGGCAAGAGCCAAACGGTCAGCCGTCCCGTCTCCCGCCGCGGTCACCAGAAGCAAATAGGTGGCGCACCGCCGCGGCGTGCCGTCCGAAGGTCGGCTCTGGATTGCAACAGCCCCTTGTCCCGGTATCCAGGCCGACAGAGCAGTGGACCCTCCCCCGTCCAGGTTGGCCACCCAGGTGCATCCCTGCCGCTGAAGCTCGGTGGTCAGGTCCATCTGGGTCAGTCCGGCCGAATGTCCCGCACGGCGGCCATCTACCGCATAAAGAACCAGCGTTCCGTCCGGCTTAAGGCCCATGGCGGTACGGGGCTGGCGGCCATCCTTCATATAGGTCCAGTTAGCCGGGTCGGTCATCACGCCGTCCTTCACCATAATGTCTCCCACGCCGCAGGCCCACTGGGCGGCCGAAAGGACCGGGTCGTCGCAGGCGGTGGTCAGGGTGATCCTGTCTCCCACCTGGAAGGTATCAAAAACCCACCCAAGCTCAGACTCATCGGCGGCGGTCAAAATATACTCGTCCTTCCCCATAGGCATGGGCTGATCCGAGCGAAACACCTCGGTGACCACCAGCTCCAGGGTCCCGTTTACCTTCAGCTTCTTATCAGGCTCTTCCGAGGGCTCAGGCGCTTCCGAAGGATCGGGCGCTTCCGAAGGATCGGGCTCTTCCGAGGGTTCGGGCTCTTCCGAGGGATTGGGTTCTTCCGAGGGCTCAGGCGCTTCCGAGGGTTCGGGCTCTTCCGTTGGGACCGGGACAGTCTCCTGATCGGGATCTGTCCCGGGCTCCCCGCTCTCCTCCGGCATAGCAGTCTCTTCCGCCGACGGGATGGGAGATCCCTCCGGCGATGCGGTCTCATCCTCCGGCAGGACCGGAGATCCCTCCGGAGGCTGTTCTCCCTCCTGTGCCGCCGGAGACTCTGTGGGTTCAACGCCGGTCTCCGCGGGGGGTTCAGTCACGGGGCTTTCAGACTCCTTCGGGATGAGCAATTCCTCCCCGCCTATCTTCATGCGGACATACCAGCCCGCTCCGCTGCTGCGGGTGGAAACAGTGGAGAAATCCCCGTTGAGCAGGTAGGTTCCACCCACACTGTTTCTGGCCTTATTCAAATGACGGGGGACCACCGTAGAACCGTTGGTCTGATTGTAAAGGGTCAGGGAAACCGTGGGATCCTCGATCAGGGAGATCCCGTTTGGCCCGATCACCATGGCATTTTCCAGGTAATTGCTGGACTTATAGACACCATCCTCGATGACGATGCCCATAGGCACGCCGGTGGTCACAGAAAAGAAATCGGTGTTCACCGCGCCTAACACATGATAGCCCCGGGCCTGGGCCCCGGCCACCGCCTGGGTGATGCTTCCTCCGCCGTAGATGGTCTCGTCCCCCTGGAGGAGGATCGCGCTTGCCGCGCTGTTGGGGGAAAGCTCAAAGGAATAGCTCTCTACCCTGCTTCCGCCGTTCTCGGTCACCGTATTTCGGTATGTAAGTCCCTCCACCAGCTCCGTGGTGGTCTGGAGCCTCTGTTCCCCCGCCGCGGCCCAGGCGGCGGAAAAAGTCATTGTAAGGGCCAACCCCAAGGCAGTCATGCGTCTGGGAAGGGTTTTCATCATTCTCATGGGTATCTCCTTTGTGGGTATTTGCGAATGGCCTCATCGGCCGTGAACATTGTATTATTATAGCAAACCTCCCGGTCCCTTTCAACCGTCCGCAGTGAAATGGAAAAGATTGGCCCTCACTTTGACAGCCGGGGCCATTTTTCCTCCATGCGGGCAAGCAGCTTACAGCCGATCCAGCCGCAGAAGGCGCCTACCAGCGCTCCTGCCAGCACATCGCTGGGATAGTGGACACCTACATAAAGTCTGGATAGCCCCATCAGCAGGGCGGCAATCACCGCCAGCCATCTGGCCCACCCCTTTGGCAAGGTCCGGAAAAGGGCGGTCCCGGCCGCGAAGGCGGCGCTGGTGTGTCCCGATGGAAAGGATCTGGGGTCAGGCTCCTGAACCAGATTCACCAGCCCCTCCACCACCAGCCAAGGACGGGTGCGGTCCACCAGGGGCTTGAGGAGCATATTGGTACACAGCAGGCTGAAGCACAGTGCCATCATCCCCGCAAGGCCCACCCGCCTTGTCTTGGGATAGAGGAGCAGCCCCAGGCACAGGGCGATCCACAAAAGCCCGCTGTCCCCCAGATGGGTAAAAAACTCCACCGCCGGAGTGAGCCAATCCCGGCGCACAAACGCCTGGATCCAAAGCAAAATGCTTCCATCCAGATCCAACAGCCACCCCGCCATGATCAGCCCTCCTCTTTTCCGCTCAACGGCCATGATTTCCTCTGTCTTTTTTACGCAGAATATGCTACAATGGGAACATGTCCCCCCATCCCTCCCAAAAAGAGCGGCGGGAACCCTGATTTTTTATTTTAACACATTTCCCTCTTGCCCTCAAGGCTTATTTCCCGGGAATACCAAGGAGAGCTTATTTATGAGACAAGTAGTTTGCCTTGCCGATCGGCCCTGGTCAGCCGTTCCCACCCGCACCCAACAGCTTATGACCCGCATGAAGGGGGCAGAAGTCCTCTACTTTGAACCCGCTCGCCGGGGGAGCAGCGATTGGAAGCTGCCGGGAAGGAAGCTGCGCCCCGGCCTGATTGCCTACACGCTTCCCCCCAACTCCGCCCAGCCCGGCGGCCTGCTGGCCCGGCGGGATGCCTCCCGGTCCCTGAAGTTTCTTCAGTCCACCCTGGAGCATCATGGCTTTCGGGAGCCCGTCCTCTGGTGCGCAAGTCCCGGTGGGGCTCAATTTTTGGACGATTTCGCTTACCGGGGCCTGGTTTACGACTGTGCCCGGGATTGGCCCAGGTACCCCGAGACCTGGGAGAGTGAGCTCGCCACCGAGGCCGACGTGTGCTTTGCCGCCTCCCCCGACCTGATGCGTCACCTCTCCCCCTGCAGCGCCAATGTGACTCTTCTTCCCTTCGGCTGTAACTACCCCATGTTTGCCAAGGATGATCTGCCCGTTCCCGCCCCCCTCAAAAGGCTTTCCGGGCCTGTCTTCGGTTTTCTGGGTACTCTGTGGCCCGACCTGGACCTGACACCTTTGGGCTATCTGGCCGACATCCGCCCGGACAGCTCCATCGTTCTGGTCGGCCAGAACCGGGGCTGCCACCTGCTTCCTGAGCTGCTGACCCGGAGCAATGTACACTACCTGGGCCCCGCAGAACCGGTGGATGTCCCCGACTACCTGGCCCACTTCGATGTCTGTCTCTATCTTCTCCGCCGGGGGCGGCTTTATGACGATGTGATCTCACCCAGAATGTTTGAGTATCTCTCCTCCGGCCGCCCTATTGTAGCCATGCTCCGTCCCGAGCAAGTAGAGCACTTCCCCGATGTGGTCTACGGCGCCCACACCCCTCAGGAGTTTGCCCTCCTATGCTCCCGGGCTCAGGAGGAGTCGGGTACCTACGCCCGGGACCGCCGCCGGGAGTACGGCAAGGCCGCTGCCTGGAGCAACCGGGCCAATGAGGTCAACCGGATCCTGGAGAGCATTGGGTTGTTTTGAGGGGGAAGCTAATGAAAGCAAAATACACCATTAAGGTCCCCGGGCGCATGATCAGCCCCTTATCCTTTGATTCAGATGAAAACGTCTACTTTTCCACCCCGGACACATTTTATCGGGTTTCCAATGGATGTGTCGAGGAAGTCTCCGGCGGAAAGCCTACCCAGCAAGTCACTGCATATATGATGGAATGGCTCAATCAACTTGTCATGTGGCCCCCTTTGGCGGTATCTGGGAACAACATATTTTTGCCCGGCACCAAGGAGGATCACCATTCAACACTTTCTCTGATAGACTCAAAACAGGGTCCTCTGTGGAACTATTGCTCTTCAGGTCATGGTGTGGGCGTTGTTCCATGTAGTCTTGGCGGCTGCTTTTTCCTCAGTGAACTTGGGACGGAAAACGGGCGGCAATATTCCGTTGAAAAGATAGACCGCTTTGGGAACAAGGAGTGGGAAAAAAGATATACTGGCCAACCATTCCACACATTCGGTCCCAAAGGCGGCAGCGATCGTATTCTTTTCTTTCATGGAAACGACTGGGCCCGCGACCATTATGTCATGCGGCTGACGCAGCTGGATGCAGACGGAAAAGAAACCCGCATAGACGAATTTACACAGTCACGGACTTTTCGCCCGCTTTGGACAAAAGGCGGAAGCTTTCTCCTCGTTTCTATAAAATCCGATGCCAAAACCTCTCTGTATGAAATCCGCAAGTATGACCAAGATCCTGAAACGGGATATTACCTTTCTGGAAAATGGCTTTTTGATGATATGTTCTACGTTGGGGACTGGAGGGTAAGTCCTTCTGGAAATTATCTATGCCACACGGGGGGCAACACTGCATCCATTGGGAATTGGTCAAGTATAATTTCCCTCTTTTCATTAAATGAACACTCAGATAGAAAAGATATATTCATCGAACGGGAAACGCCTGTCGATTTGGTCTGTACTCCCCACTATACGGTGCCATTGGTGACAGATTCCGGCGTTGTTTTATCCGCTTGGCACCACCAGAAAAGCAATCTGATTTTTCTAACAGACTTCTCTGTCCCTGAAATACCAACACATCAGATCCGCAATTCATCAAAGACAACCTTGCTTATGGAAGAACACAACTCTAAGCTATATCTGATGGAAACCTCCGGCGGATATGTTTATCTTTCAGTTTTTGATAAATGGTAGCTTTTTTACCAACATATTTTCTCTGCCCCCTGTCATATATCTGGCAGGGGGTGTTTTTATGCCATATCTGCCTGTCCTGCTGCTTCTGTCCGCCGTAATTTTGGTCAACGGCTGGACCGATGCCCCCAACGCCATCGTCACCCCGGTGGCCTCGGGGGTCCTGTCCTTTCGGAGGGCCGCCTCCATGGCAGCCCTGTGTAATCTTCTGGGGGTGCTCTCCACCGCCGCGGTCAGCGACGCGGTGGCCCGCACCCTCTACTCCATCGCCGACTTTGGTTCCCAGGCTCTCACCGCACTTACTGCCGCTCTGGCCGCCACCGCCCTTTGGGGGGTGATCGCCTGGCGGTTCGGCATCCCCACCAGCGAGAGCCACGCTCTCATCGCCGGGCTGATGGGCTCCGCCCTGGCCCTGGGCATCGACCGGCTCCACACCGGCCCTCTGCTGTGGGTCGCCTTCGGGCTGATGCTCTCGCTGGCGTTGGGCTGGCTGCTGGGGCGGCTCTTCCGCACTCTGCTCCCCCAATCACCTAAAGCCGATTTTTATGCCAAGGGGCAGATCTTGGGCTCCGCCCTCACCGCCTTCCTTCACGGTGCCCAGGATGGCCAGAAGTTCCTGGGTGTTCTGGCCCTGATCCTCACCTTTCAGCACGGCGGATACGCCCTCCATTCCTGGGAGTGCTGGGCCTGCGCCGCCCTCATGGCCCTGGGGACCCTCATGGGCGGCCGGCGGATCATCGAAACTGTGGGGCGAAAGATGGTGCTCCTTACCCCCCGCGCCGGTTTTGCTGCCGATCTTGGCTGTGCTGTGACTCTGACCTTCTGCACCCTAATGGGGCTCCCGGTCTCCACCACCCACGCCAAAACCGCCGCTGTGCTTGGGGCGGGCTCCAGGCCGGATCCAAAGGTGGCTGGAGAGCTGGGGATGGCCTGGCTTCTCACCTTCCCTCTCTGCGGGATCATAGCCTTTGGACTTGCCAGGCTTCTGATATGAAAAAAGCGCATCCCATGCGGTTCCCCCGCACAGGATGCGTCTTTCTTATAACCGTCCTTTTACGCCCCAGGCGATCTGCTCCACCCGGGCTAACGCCTCCTCCCGGAGGGCTTTGCTCTGGCGGCCAAAAAACTCCACCACAGGTTCCTTATTTTTCAGGTTCCAGATCCCTGTCACCACCCCGTCCACGGCAATGGTGGGCAGGCAGATCCCGGATTTCAGAATGACTGCCTTTTTGTATTCCGGGGGTAAAACGGCCTCCCGGTTCACGTAGGACACCACATAGGGGTCAAACCCAGAGAGCAGGGTCAGATGAGGAATATCTTCCATATCATCGGATGTCACATAATAAAGCCGCTCTTTTCCCCGCTCCATCTGCGCCAGCCCCTCCAGGGCCTCCGCCGCCTTCACCTCATCCTTTTCCACTCCGAAGAACCATGCCGCGTCCTCCGCGCTGGCCGGGCCGTAGGCCTGGAAAAACCGGGGCAGCAGCCGCTCCAGCGCCTCCTTCCGGGAGAGGACAGGCTCACATCCAATGAGGTCAAAGTCCCGGCTCACCATGTTCTGAAAGGCCACCTTGCCGCGGCGGGCCAGGTAGACAAAGATCCCGCCCCAGGGGGAAAACAGCCGGCTCACCGTTTCAGCGTCATAGCTGTCCAGAAAGATCTTCCGCATCTCGGCGCGGGAATTGACCCCGTCCTCCATGAGCATCAGGACCCGCTGGGCCACCTCCTCCGCCTCCGCTGTGGACAGCCCAAACCAGCTCCAGGGATCAGCGTCCCCGTGGAGGGCCAGAAGGAGGGGCAGCTCCCCGTAATCCGCACCATGGAGGGTCCCCCGGTAGAGCCAGGTCTTGGTAAGGGCAGTTTTCCACCCTGTCAGGCCGCAGCCCCGGATGAGCGCCGAGAAGGCCACATTCCGGTGGAACCAGCAGTGAAGCCCCAGCAGCTCCCGGGACAGCTCCACAATATCCCAGCAGCTCCGGGACAGATAAAGCCCGTGCATCCTCCGCCGCAAAATATCCTCGGTCTGCTTGTCCATCCTCCCCGCCCCCTGTCCTAATCTGTCAATATCCTTTCGGTTTCCGCAATGTCCTTTTCGATCAGCGGACGCATACTGTCCTTGTATTTTGATAGATCAGCGCTCCGCAAGCAGGACAATATTTCGGGAATGTACTGCGGCTTTGCTTTGCCTACCTGTGCAAGCGCCTTGATACACTGTCTGGCCGTGATCGGCTTTTCGTCCGTAATATGGGTAAGAAAATCAGGAAGAATAGCGTCAAAACGGTTCTCCTCGTCCCACTGGGCATTTGCCGCGAGAATATACAGCACCCGATTTCTCACCAACGATTTCGGGTGGTCAAGCAACGAAGCAACAGCATCAAAATATTGGTACCATTCATCCGTTTCCTGGCTCTCCGATATGATTTGATCGGCAAACACGCAGGCGTATTTGTCATCTGCCGCCGTCAGTTTTGCAATCACATCTTCTTTCATCGCCGTCCATCTCGCCTTCCAAGT
>JAGBDQ010000310.1 GCA_017937415.1 Oscillospiraceae bacterium | reverse complement strand
GTTTAGCGGGCAGCTCACAAAGCTCCTCCACCAGGGCCTTGCAGTCCTCCCGGGAGACGGTGCCCATAGCCTCCCCGAAGGCAAGGCAGAGCAGATGCGTAACTGCCAGCTGGGTGGAATAAGCCTTGGTGGTGGCTACGGCGATCTCAGGCCCCGCCCAGGTGTAGAGCACATCGTCCGACTCCCTGGCAATGGTGGAACCCACCACGTTGACAATGGAGAGCACCCGGGCTCCCAGGCGCTTGGCCTCCCGCATGGCAGTGAGGGTGTCGATGGTCTCCCCCGACTGGCTGATGACCAGGGCCAGGGTTTTATCTGTCACAATAGGGTCACAGTAGCGGAACTCGGAGGCCAGGGCCACCTCCACCGGCTTGCGGAGCATACGCTCAAAGTTGTACTTCGCCACCATGCCCACATGGTAGGAGGAGCCGCAGGCAATGATATAGATTTTGTCCATGTTTTGGAGGTATTCCCGGTCAAACCGGACTCCGTCCAGCACCACTCTCCCCTCCTGGATCCGGGGCGAGATGGTTTTCCGCAGAGCCTCGGGCTGCTCCATGATCTCCTTGGCCATAAAGTGCTCGTAGCCGCCTTTCTCGGCGGCCGAGATCTCCCAGTCCACGTGGCTCACCGGCCGCTCCACCCTCTGGCGGTATCGGTCGTAGATCTCTGTCCCGTCCCGGGTCAGAATGGCCAGCTCCCCGTCCTCCAGATAGGTGATCTCACGGGTATGCTTGATCACCGCGGTGACGTCACTGGCCAACATCTGAAAATCTGCTCCGTGACCGATGATCAGGGGGGAATCCTGCCGGACCGCGACCAACATATCCGGATGGTCAGCGCACAGGATCCCCAAGGCGTAGGCCCCCCGAAGACGCTGAAGGGTCTTGTTCACCACCTCCAGGAAGCCACCCCGGTAGTAGTACTCCAGCAGGTGGGCCACCACCTCGGTGTCGGTCTGGGAAGCGAAATGCACCCCTTTCCCCTGCAAAAACTCCTTGATCTCGGCGTAATTTTCAATAATGCCGTTGTGGACCACGGCAAACTTCCCGCTCTCTGAAACCTGTGGGTGGGAATTGACGTCCGAGGGCTCCCCATGAGTGGCCCAGCGGGTATGCCCTACGCCGACGGAGCCATGGAGGGTCGCCCCTCCTTGGGTCATGTCGGCGAGGATCCGGAGCCTCCCTTTGGCCTTGGCCACCTGAAGCCCCGCCTGTTCCCCATAGAGGGCCAGCCCCGCCGAGTCATAGCCCCGGTATTCCAAACGGGAGAGCCCGTCCAACAAAATGGGAGCGGCCTCCTCCCTGCCGATAAAGCCTACGATCCCGCACATAGGACATTTCTCCTTCCAATGCCGCGCCTTAAAAACACGCCTTTAATTTTATTCCTTTTTCTGCCTCATGGCAAGAATTTTATTGCCGGCGCGTCCTGCGATCCGGAAGGCCCTCCACCAGAATAATGTCCTCCCCAAACCGGCGCACCGCCGCCCAGGGAAAGACCTTGTCCTCCTCCCTGCCCAGCAAGCCGAACAGCCGCAGGCGGCCCGGCACCACCAGCGCCCGGATCTGCCCGGTTTCCAGATCCACCTCCGCGTCTCCCACATAACCGTAACGGCTCCCGTCCGTCATGTTGATGACCTCTTTGCAGCGAAGCTCCCCGATCCGTGTCTCCATGGTGCATTCCCTCCTTTTTTCAAAGGTATGGTCCGCTCCCCTTGTCCTATTCACGATCGAAAGCACCCTTTTCTTTTCGGGGGCATACAATGGACAAAAAGGAGGTTTTTTCCATGCCCAGCATCTATCTCTCTCCCTCCACCCAGGAGAAAAACTACTATGTCAACGGCGGCACCGAGGAGGAATGGATGAACCGGTTGGCCGACGCCCTGGAGCCTTATCTGACCGCCTCGGGGATCCGATTCACCCGGAACACGCCCCAGATGACTGCCGCCTCCTCCATTCGGGCCTCCAACGCCGGAAATTATGATATGCACCTCGCCCTCCATTCCAACGCCGCCCCCGAGGGGCTCTACGGCCAAAAGCGGGGCATCCTTGTCTTCTACTACCCCGGCAGCAGTCAGGGCCAATGGTGTGCCCACCTGATGGCTGACAATTTCAAGGAGATCTATCCCCTTCCCAACGATGTGCGGGCCGAACCCTCCACCACCATTGGCGAGGTCCGGCAGCCCCGGGCAGTCTCGGTGTTCCTGGAGTTGGGCTACCACGACAATGTGGACGACGCCACCTGGATCAAAAACAATCTTGACGCCTCAGCCCGGGCCATTGCCCTCACCCTCACCGAGTATTTCGGGCTTCCCTTTCTCACGCCCAGGGCCTACCGCAGCGCCGTGGTGGACGTGGACTGGGGCAGCCTGAATATCCGGGACAAACCGGACACCGGCTCCTATGTGGTGACCCGGGCCCCGGACGGGGCCAGTCTCACGGTCATCAACCAGTATCAAGGCTGGTATGTGGTGAAGTATAACGGCATTGTCGGTTGGGCCAATGCCGACTTCGTGACCCTGGTGTAAGCCTATGGAAATTCATATCGTAGCACCCGGCGACACCCTTTTCTCTCTGGAACGGGAATACGGGGTAGCCATGTCCCTCATTGCCCTGGATAACGGCCTGGATCCGGCGGAAGCTCTGGTCCCCGGTCAGGCGCTGGTGATCCGCTTTCCACGGATTACTCACACAGTACAGAGCGGTGATACCCTTTCCTCCATCGCCCGGCAGTACGGGGTCTCCCTTCGGGTCCTCTACCGCAACAACCCCGCTTTGGGCGGCCGGGATCTGGTCTGGCCGGGACAAACTTTGGTCATCTCTTATGAGCAGCGTCCCGGTCCCCCAATCCAAACCAACGCCTACGCCTATCCCTCCATTGGCGACGACCTTCTCTTCTCCACTCTCCCCTTTCTCACCTATCTGACTCCATTTACCTATGGCTTTACCCCCACGGGAGATCTGGTAGTGCCAAACGATGGCCGGCTCATCGCCGCCGCCCTTTCCATCGGCACCGCGCCTCTGATGCACCTGTCCACCCTCACAGAGGACGGAGGCTTCTCCAACGAACTTGCCCACCTGGTCCTGAACAACAGCAGCCTTCGCGCCACCCTCATCGGCAATATCACTGCTGCCCTCCGTTCCAAGGGTTACCGGGGCTTGGATGTAGATTTTGAGTATGTCTACGCCGAAGACGCCCAGGCCTATGCCAATTTCCTTGGAGAACTGACCCGGACCCTCAACCCGCTGGGATACCCCGTCATTGCCGCCCTTGCGCCAAAGACCTCAGCCGACCAACCGGGTGATCTTTATGAGGGGCATAACTTTGCCGCCATCGGCGCCGCCGTCAACCAGGTACTGCTTATGACCTATGAATGGGGCTACATTTACGGCCCACCCATGGCCGTAGCCCCTCTTCCCAACGTGCGGCAGGTGGTGGAGTACGCCCTCACCGAGATTCCCGCCGGAAAGATCTGGCTTGGCGTCCCCAACTATGGTTACGATTGGCCTCTTCCTTTTGTGCAGGGAGAAACGAAGGCCACCTCCATCTCCAGCCAGCAGGCAGTAGCCCTTGCCAGGCGGTACGGCGTCTCCATTCAGTACGATGCCCGAGCCCAATCCCCCTGGTTCCGCTACCGGGACGAGGGAGGCCGGGAACACGAGGTTTGGTTCGAGGATGCCCGGAGCATTCGGGCCAAGCTGGCCCTTATTCCGGAGTACGGCCTTGTGGGGGCAGGCTACTGGAACCTGATGCGGGAGTTCCCGCAAAACTGGGTGGTGCTGGACTCCCTCTATCGGATCGAATCGGCAGCCGAACTCTGATTTTTGCACATTCACAAATTGTTCATGGAGCGTTCCAAAACTGTCCATCACTTTCTCCCGGGATATGGTAAGATACAGGTGTCAGGGCGAAAGGCCCGGCAAATAGAACCTCCTCTCTTTTCTCTCTTCTCTCTGTTCCACCACTGTCCCCCGTGGGTCAGGCAGCCGCCGCCCACGGGGGTACAGACCACAAACTCTCACGCCTTTCGGTGTGTTTTCGGGACGGTTTTCGCCGTCCCCTTTTTGTGCCCCTCATTTGAAAATTAGGACTTGACGAATGGAAAAAAGCTGTTATAATATTTATGTTCGGCTTTTCAAACAGAATAGAAACACCTCATTATGACATGCAACGGTATCGAAGTGGTCATAACGAGCACGATTGGAAATCGTGTAGCCGCTGAAACGGCTCGAGGGTTCGAATCCCTCCCGCTGCGCCAAAAAGCCCCAGGACAAATGTCCTGGGACTTTTTTAATATAAAGTACAAACAGATCTGTTTCAAGGAAAAATCATTTTCCCAAAATGCGGACGCCATAGTAGGCCGCCATATAGTTGTTGGGCCAGGTATCATAGGTTTGGGTATCCAAAAACTTAGTACCCCAGAATGCGCTGTATTTCGTGGCAGGATAGATCAGCTCCAGGGTTACCACTTCAGTCTCGCCTTCCGCTTTGTACTGCTTCAGTTCCTCCTCCCGCTGCTGGAATTGGCGGTAGGTGTGATATACGTCATAGGTCCCCGGGATCAGGGAGAAACAGAACAGGGCGGCCAAAACCCCGCCCAGACAGAGACAGCCGATCCGGAGAGCGGGCCTGTCCATCTCCAGAAGCGCCTGCAGGGCAACGGCGCAGGCCAAAACAAACAGCATGGTGGAGACATAGAGACACCGCTCCGGAATGTAGCTTGCCACGATCAGCATATAGTTGGCCCCCAGGCCGCCCACCAAAAGGATCAGGGAGAGAAGGAGCCGCCTTCCGTCAGCCTGCAGGGCGGCGCCGATGATCATGAGACAGGCCCACACCAGCAGCAGATAGAGCTGGTAGGTCTCCATCATTTTTGTCACATTCACAATATTTTCCAGAAGCTTACCAATGGCAAAACTGCCCTGCTTGGCCGCCAGCTCAGCCGGCATTTTCAGCAGGATCACATACCCCACGCAGGCAAGCCCCAGCGGGATCCACAGCCAGCGGCCATGGCGTTCCCATTTCCGGCGGTCCATAAGCCAGCCCACCAAAAGCAGCATAACCGCCGTAAAAACGCCAATAAAAGAAGCGATCTCGGTGTACATGCCAAAGAGGACAGCCCCCGCAGAAAACAGTATCTTTTTCCACAGGCTCCAGTTCATACTCTCACGGTCCATAAACCAGCTGAGGAAGGGCCACAGAAACAGCAGCATGGCGCTCAGGGCCCAGACATAGTTGAGGGCCCCCACCTGCCAAAGCATCACCTGTCCAAACGCCGGTAAATACCGCCAAAAGGCCATTGCGATCCCAAGGAACAGCGCCCCGTTACGCTCTCCCTTTCCCTGGGCGATCCGGTACATTCCGTAAAGCAGGCCGGTGATGACCAGCGCATTGGCCAAATTAAAGACCATCTTTGGCATCAGCAGGAAAATCTGCTCCAGGGCATGGGGGATCACCCGGCCGTTCATAATAAAGCAGTGCCTGTACATGGACCTGGCCACATCTCCCAGGGTACGGACCCATTGTTGATCGTAAAAACTGACCATATAGGCATAATCGTCCGCAATATAGGGTGTCATTGCATTCAACACCAGGCAAAAAAACCCGATCACCGCTGACGACAGCCAAATGATTCCCTTGGAACGATTCCACTTTTGTAAGGTTTCCATGGACATACTCCCCGTGCAAATAATGTGTGCGTGTTTTTCATTATACCCCATTTGCTTTTTTTGTCAAATGCCCCCTTGAGCCTGTCTCCTTTTTCCTCTGTTATTTCCTCTCCCCCGCGGCATACTACCCTTTGGATGGAGATTCCGCAGTTCATGTTTTTAGAAGGAGAGGGAATGGGAATGAAAATAGATCGGAAATTTGGTCTGACGCTCCTGACTCTGGCTTTGGCCGGCTCTCTGTGCGCCTGCAGCGGTACCACCACCGAGGCTACGCCCACTCCGGACAGCACCCCCTCGGACGCCCCGAAAAACCCCTCGGGTGTTGTCGGTTATGGCTACAACGGCTATAACGGCTACAACCGCGCTGACGGCGGTATGTGGGATGCCGACCCTGACACCACCTGGGACGTGGGGGATGCCGCCCGAAAAGCCGCCGATGATGTGGGAGACGCCGCCCGCGGGGCCGCCAACGGTGTGCGCCGTGGGGTCAATGACATGGCCCGGGACGTAGAGCGTGCCACCGAAAACGCCTGGTAAGCATCTGCACTTGTCACCGCAAGAGCGGCCGGAGAAAGAAAAATCTTTCTCCGGCCGCTTTTTATTGCTGCGTACCCGGACCTGTCCTGCCATTCTTTTTCGTATGAGGACAAATCCGGGCACATAGGATATAGAGAACCTGTAAGGGAGGTCTTGCCCATGTTTTCGGCCTGGCTCGTACTCATACTGCACACCTTTTTCTTTCCTCTGCGGCTCTCAGGCTCGTCGGGCTCTTTCCCCCGTGCCCTGAAAGCTGAGGAAGAGCGGGAATGCCTGGAGCGCTTCGCCGCCGGAGACCAGGCGGCCCGGGACACGCTCATCGTTCATAACCTTCGCCTGGTGGCGCACATTGTCAAAAAATATTATACCGCCACTGGGGACCAAGACGACCTCATTTCCATCGGCACCATCGGCCTTATCAAAGGGATCTCCACCTTCAAGCCTGACAAAGGGGTCCGCTTGGCCACCTACGCATCCCGCTGCATCGAAAACGAGGTCCTCATGTACTTCCGCTCCCAGCGCAAGACACAGGGAGACGTCTCCCTCTCAGACACCTTAGACGCCGAGGATGAAGGAGGCTCCCTCTCCCTGATGGACGTTCTCAAGGTGGAGGACACCATGCTGGAGGAACTCTCCATCAAGGATGCGGGCAAGGAGGTCAGGACGACTGTGGAACAGTGCCTGGACGACCGGGAAAAAATGGTCATAAACCTGCGTTACGGCCTCACCGGCGCCGCTCCCCTGACCCAGCGGGAGATCGCCCAGCAGTGCGGCATCAGCCGGTCTTATGTGTCTCGTATCGAGAAAAAGGCCCTGGAAAAGCTGCGGAGCAAGCTGGGGGAAACCGAATGACCGGAAGGCGGGGGAACGGTGTCTGCCGCTCCCCCGCCATTCCTCAGCGCAGGCCCATCTCCTCCGAAAGATTTTCCATCACTTCCCCCACGGTCCTCATGGCCTTGTCGGCCGCTTTCTTCACCTGACTTTTCCGCCGGGGCGCCAAAGCGGCCCCCATCACGGCGCCAACCATAGCACCCATGGCCATACCGCAAAGAAAATCCTGATCTTTCATGCTTTCTCCCTCCTCCACTCCAAAATCCGGGAACACCATTCCCGCTTCTATTTTGCCCAAAATGCGGGAAAACACGTTGCATAATTTCTGGATTTCCTTTATAATTTTTTTGTTTACGGCACGGAGCGGGACAAGCCCCGCTGCCGGGAGGAGGGAAGCAGATGGGAAAAATTTACCTGATCCGCCACGCCGAGGCGGAAGGAAACCTGTACCGCCGGGTCCATGGCTGGTACGACAGTCCTTTGACCCTTCGGGGCCTTGACCAGGTCAAGGCCCTGGAAAAACGCTTTCAGGGAGAAAAGATCCAAGCGGTCTATTCCAGTGACCTGCGGCGGGCCAAAGCCACCGCCCAGTCCATTGCCCGGCCCAGAGCACTCCCCATCGCCGAAGAGCCCGGTCTCCGGGAGCTTCATATGGGGATCTACGAGGACTATCCCATCGGGGAAATGGAATTTTCCCACGCCGAAGAGTACCAGTTCTTCCGTTCCCGCTCCCCCAAATGGGACCCACTGGAGGGAGAAACCTACCAGCAGGTCTGCGCCCGTATGCTGAACGCCTTGTTCTCCATCGCCCGGCAGCACCAGGATGAGACGGTAGCCCTCTTTTCTCACGGGACTGCCATCTTCTCCCTCCAGGCCACCCTTCAGGGGCAGCCGCCCCACCTGCGTCCCGCTGTCTTCTCCAAAAATACCGCTGTCTCCTGTTATGAAATGAATGGGGACAGTTTCCGTGTCCTTTTCGAGAACGATTCCTCCCATCTTCCCCCCGCCCTGGATATTCCCTCCCGGCCTGATGTGCCTCTCGCCCGGTTCCGTCCCATTCGATGGGACCAGGAGGAAGATTTTTACCGTATGGCACGCCGGGATGCCTGGCTTGCCGTCTATCCCGACCTGCTCTCCTTCGATGGCCCCGGCTTCCTGCAGGAAGCAAAAGAGCAGTCCCTCTGGGACCCCCGTTCGGTCCAGACTGTCCTCTTGGGCGAGGAACCGGTAGGTCTTCTTCAGCTCCCCACTCTAACCGGGGCTCAGGCCGGCATAGGCCGGGTGGCTCTTCTCTGGATCCGGGAGGATCACCGGAGGCGGGGCATCGGCGTCCAGCTTTTAGGGCAGGCAGTCTCAACCTACCGCGCCATGGGCCGGACCTCTCTCCGGCTCCAGTGTTCCCCTCAAAACAGACCCGCCCAGGCCTTCTACGCCAAATACGGCTTCACCAGGCTGGGCCAGGTCCCCGGCAGCCAGGGGGCTTTGGACCTCCTTGCCCTGCCGCTTTGAGCGCTCTCCCCCTTCGGATACGGGAAGACGCCGTCAGCGCGCTTTTTCTTCCATTTTAAGACAGAATGTTCCCTTATGGCCACCTCCCCCTTTCCTGTTTTTTGTCGAAAACGCCCATTTTTCTTTTGACGGTCATTCTCCATATTTACCTGGTCATAAAAATGCGTTATAATATGTTTTGTCACGATGATAACGCATTCGCTAAGGTAGGAGGGACTGCTCCTTGGATTTTACGCTTGTGGTTTCCATGCTGGGCGCCATCGCCCTGTTTCTCTTCGGCATGTCCACCATGACCGACGGTCTCACCCGTTTTTCGGGCGGCCGGCTGGAACAGATTCTGGAAAAGCTCTCCAGCAATGTTTTTAAGGGGATCCTGATGGGAGCCCTGGTCACCGCCATCATCCACTCTTCGGCCACCACCACCGTCATGTGTGTGGGCTTTGTCAACGCCGGGGTCATGAAGTTAGAGCAAACCGTAGGGATCATTATGGGCGCCAACATCGGAACCACCATCACCGCCCAGATCCTTCGCCTCTCGGGCCTTTCCGGCAGCGACAACCTGATCCTCACCCTGCTCCAGCCCTCAGTTCTGGGACCGTTGATGGCCGTGGCAGGTATTATCCTCTATATGTTCATCAAAAGTGGAAACAAGCGGAACATCGGCCAGATCCTCATCGGAATGGGTATGCTCTTTATCGGCATGAACACCATGACCGAGTCGGTGGCCCCCCTCCAAAATGAGCCCTGGCTCCGAGATATGTTCACCGCCTTCTCCAACCCCATCTTGGGTATGCTGGTAGGCGCCCTGCTCACTGCCCTGCTTCAGAGCTCCACCGCTTTTACCGGTATCCTTCAGGCCCTGTCCACCACCGGGGTGGTCCACTTCAACACTGCCATCCCCCTGATCCTGGGGCAAAACGTGGGCACCACCCTCACCGCCCTCATCTCCAGCGCCGGGGCCTCCAAAAACGCCAAGCGTACCGCCCTGATCCACCTTTTCTTCAATGTGTTCGGCTCCCTCTTTTTCCTGATCCTGTTCTACGCGGGAAACGCCATTTTTCACTTCTCCTTCTGGACAGACGTGATGGACATGGGCAGCGTGGCCAACTTCCACCTGATCTTCAACTTGTCCTGCACCGCCCTCCTGCTCCCCTTCCGGAAGGTGCTGGTCATCCTTGCCGAGCGGCTGGTCCCCGGCGAGGCCGAGCTCCCCGACGCCTCCGCCACGCTGGACGAGCGCTTCCTCTCCTCCCCCGCTCTTGCTTTGGAACGGGCCCACGAGGCAGTACTTATGATGGGTACCTATGCCCAGCAGAACTACCGCGCGGCGGTCCGGCAGCTGGACGCTCTTGACCCAAAGGCCATCGAGCGGATCAATGAGACCGAAGCAGCCCTGGACAAGCTGGAAAACGCACTGGATAACTACCTGGTCAAGCTCACCAGCCGTGCCCCCACCGCCCAGGAAAATCTGCAGATCTCGGCCCTTCTCCACGCCCTCAGCGATTTTGAGCGGATCGGCGATTACTCGGTGAACATTATGGAATCCGCCGTTCTCCTGAGCGAAAAGGGAATATCCTTTACAGATTCCGCCAAGCAAGAGATGCGCGCCATCACCGATGCAGTGGATGAGGCCATCGATACCGCCCTGACCTGCTACCGCAGCCTCTCCTATGAGCAGGCCCTGCGGGTGGAGCCGGTGGAGGAGGTAGTGGACCTGATGCGGGACGACCTGGAGGCCCGGCACATTGAGCGGCTCAAGCAAGGGAACTGCTCGGTAGAGCAGGGGGCGCAATTCGTTGAGCTGCTGGTCCAGCTGGAGCGTATCTCGGACCACTGCTCCAACATCGCCCTGAACGTGCTCCGGCAGACCGCGCCCCAGGACGACCTGATCCACACCGACACCCACGCCTACACCCATCAGCTCCACCACGGTCACGATCCCGATTTCGAGCGTATGTACGCCGCCAGTAAGGCCAAATTCTTTGACACCCTTCCCTCCCTGCGTGAGGAGCTTGCTCAAATCGAAGCGGAAAAGAAAGAGAAATGACTCTCCGTAAAAAAGGGCCTGTCTGAGACACAATGCCGCTGATTTGACATTGGTCTGAGACAGGTCCTTTTTGTTACCATATTTCTTTTTTTGTCTGCCGGCAATACCGTTCTGGTCCCTTTCGGTACAAATTGCCTCCGGCTGCGTCAATGGCCACGATCAAAGGAAGCTCCAAGATCCCAAGCCGCATCAGGGCCCCCTCCCCCAGCTCCTCAAAGGCCACGGGGCGAAGGACCTTTACAGCAGCGCCGTTGAGGGTCGCCGCATTTCCCAGGGCCGCGAAGTAGACCCCCCGGTTTCGGATCATGGCAGCAGTCACATGCTCTCCCCGGTCCCCCCGGCCGATCACCGCGCGCAGGCCGTGGTCCATCAGGACGGAAACGCTCCGGTCGGTCTCCGACGCTTCCCCCGGTTCCCAGATCAATCCGCCCGGCCGGGCCTCCTCCGGGGCTCCGTAGCACAGAACACTTTTTCCCAAGTCAATGGGCAGCGGCTTTCCGGCCTCCAGCAGCTCCCGAAGCCTCCTGTGGCCCGCCACCCCCGTGGCGTAGACCGCCCCGGTCAGAGTAATTTGCTCTCCGGCGGTCAGCCGCGGAAGCCATTCTGCCAAGCTCTCGGTCCGCAGGGCCAGGGGTTGACCGCTCACAGCTCCTCCTTAGGAGGCTCCTCCGTCCGCAGCGGCAGGGGCATTCTGGGCTCCATGCCGGCCACCTGGGCCCGCAGGGCGTTCAGGGCGGCGTCATAGTCGGTAAGACCGTCGGCGGCGCTCTCAATGCGGCTGCCCGAAAGCTGGATCTCCTTCACCATACGGGCCACCGTATCGTCCATGTCGGCCCGAAGCCGAACATAGGCGTTCTGCATCTTGTCCACCCACTCCAGCAGATCATCCCGGGTCTTTGCGGCCTTCTTCCTGGCCTCCTCCTCAATGATCTGGGCTCTGCCATGGGCCTCCAGCTCAATGCTGGCAGTCCGGTTCTTGATGGCCTCATAGGAAGCGGCGGCAGGACCCAGCCGTTCCAGCTCCACCTGGGAGCCGGTGAGCTGGTTTTCCAGCGCCTCGCACTTGGCCTGAAGCTGGGCAAGCTCAGCCTCCTTCTGCTGAAGGGCGGCGTGCAGTCTCTCGTTCTCCTCCTTGACCACCTCGGCGGCCGACTTCAGGCCCTCATAGGCCTCTGTATCCTCGGCCCGGGCGGAGCGCTCCTCAGAGAGCTCCTTCCTGAGCTGGGCAAGCTGCTCTTGGTGCTCCCGGGCGCTCTTCTCCAGATAGGCCTGCACGTCCTGCTTCTGAAATCCTCCAAAGGTAGCCGTTCGGAACTGATTGGTGGGTTCACTCATGGCGTTTTCCTCCCTCTTTCCCTAAAACGGAACTCTTGTGGCTATCATACCACAATTTTCGACCTATGGCAACACCCTTACAATATCCAGCCAAATTGTTAAGCCGGCCAGGATACATCGACCAATTCTCCGTCCTCTTCTACACGGACAAAACCCATTTTTCGGAATAATCCCAGCGATGCATCATTTTGCTTTTCTATGGAAGCTACTATCCGGTCAAACGACAACGGAAACGCTTTTTTCTGCATATCACGCAAAATTTCTGTCCCTATCCCCCGCCGTTGAAATCCCGGGATCACCAGAATGCTCAGATATAAAACCCCGTCCTTCAACTCGCAATGTACTGTTCCCACCAGCTTCTCATTCCAATATGCTTTAAAGTAAAATACATTTTCCGTGGTCGTCACATAACGGAAATAATTTGCTTCATCTATGCCAATAAATCGTTTTATCTCCGGCAGTCTATGTACCGACAAAAGATACGGAACATCCTGATCCTTTTCAGATTGAACCTGTATATAGTTCACTTTTTCTTTCCTCCTTCCCTTATTTCACGCAAATAATAACACAACATCCCGATATAATTCAACCTTTCAGATTTGTTTCTCTAAGAGAAATAACGAAAAAAATAGGGCGCGTTGCAAAATAGGCGCGCGCGAAAAAAAGCAGAGCGGTCAGCCCGAAAAAGGGTTGGCCGCTCTGACTTTGCGGAGTATAATGAATGTGTGAAAAACAAAAACACACCGCTCAATCAGTATAGATTGAAAACAG